>JBDHTH010000169.1:0-6363 GCA_039808545.1 Phreatobacteraceae bacterium
TGACGACGAGATTGGCGCCGGCGTCGCGCTCGGCCTCGAGGCCGAGCTGGCGGGCCTCTTCCTCCACAAAGTCGAGCGCGAGACTCTCGCGCTCGCTATAGGCTTGGCGGGTGATGCCGATGCCGTCGCTCGTCCGCTCGCGCAGGCCCTCGAAGATGCGCTCCGCGAGACGGCGGTCCTCCGCATCGTCGACGAAGACGTTGCGCGTCTCGGCGAGACCCGCCGTCATGACACCGGGTCCAGCCAGGCGAGCTCCGGCTCGTCCGCTTCCTCGATCACCACGCCGTGGATCAGGTCGGTCACGCACGCGATCTCGCGATGCAGGCAGAAGGTCTCCAGATCCTCGATGATGGTGGTCATCGCGGCGGGCTGCAGGAAGGTCGCGGTGCCGACCTGCACGGCACTCGCGCCGGCCAGCATGTACTCGACCGCGTCCTCGGCGGTCGAGATGCCGCCGCAGCCGATGATCGGGATCTTCACGGCCTTGGCGCATTGGAAGACCTGGCGCAGCACGATCGGCTTGATCGCCGGGCCCGACAGGCCGCCCATGACATTGCCGAGGCAGGGCTTGAAGGTCTTCAGGTCGATCGCCATCGACAGGATGGTGTTGGCGACCACCACCGCATCGGCCCCCGCCCCTTCCGCCGCGCGCGCCACGTCCGGCACGTCGCCGGTATTCGGAGTCAGCTTCACCCAGAGCGGCAGCTTGGTGGCGGCGCGCAGCTCGCGCGTCACCTTCTCGGTCGATTCCGCCCGCATCGCGAAGGCCTTGCCGTCCTCCTCGATGTTCGGACAGGAGATGTTCGCCTCGATGGCCGCGACGCCCGGGATCGACAGCTCCGCCGCGAGGCTCGCGAAACCCTCGGCGGTCGGGGCCGAGATCGAGACGACGAGCGGCGTGTCGTAGGGCGTGTAATGCGGGATGATCTTCTCGACGAAATGCTGCACGCCCTTCGAGGGGATGCCGATCGCGTTGATCAGGCTGCCGGGGCGCTCGACGACGCGCGGCAGCGGGTTTCCGGCCCTGAGTTCGCGCGTGATCGTCTTGGTGACGAAGGCGCCGAGGCGGTTGAAATCCATCACCTTCTCGAGCCCTTCCGCGAAGGTGCCAGAGGCGGGCATGACGGGATTGCGCAGCGCGAGGCCGCCGATATTGACCGACAGATCGACGCTCTTGCGCCTGGTCGCGGCAATGTTCATGGCAGCGCCTCCATCAGGTCGAAGACCGGCCCGTCCCAGCAGACGCGCCGGTTGACGATCTCGCCGTTGACGTGGAAGTCGCGCACGCAGCAGTAGCAAAGGCCGATGCCGCAGGCCATCTGCTGTTCCATCGCGACTTGGCCGGGCAGGCCGAACTCCTTCGCCAGCCTTTGCTGTACGCGCATGAGGCGGCTCGAGCCGCAGGTGAAGAAGGCGTCGCAGCGACCATCCGCTATGTAGCGTCTGAGGATGCGCTCGACATTGGCGGGACCGCTGGTCTGCTCGGAATCGGTGACGGCGACGACCTCGGCGCCATGGCTGTGGAACAGGTCGACCGAAACCAGAAGCTCCGGGCGACGCGCGCTGAACACGGCCGTCACCCGGGTTCCGTTCGCCTTCGCGGCCTTGGCGAGCGGGGCGAGCGTCGCCAGCCCCGCCCCTCGCCCGACCGCCACGATGTGGCGCCAAGCGGGATCGAGCGTGAAGCCGACGCCGAGCGGCCCCATGATGTCGAGCCGGTCGCCGACCTTCAGCGTATCGAGGCCGCGCGTGCCGGCGCCCGTCACCTTGTAGAGGAACTCGACCTGACGCTTGACCGGGTCGGCCCCGTAAAGGCTCATCGGCCGACGCAGGAAGGGCTGCTCGCCGGCCGGATGCGGGCAGAGGAGCTGGAAGAACTGCCCCGGCGCGGCGGCGGCCGCCTCCGCGCTGCAGGCGACGACGAGGTGCCGGTATTCGCCGTTGACGGCATCATGGGCGACGACCTCGGCGAGCTCGGCGACGATGCTCGGCTTCCAGGCGCCAGGGCCCGGCGATGGCGGCGCGGCCGCCATCCCGTAGTCAGGCTCGATCGACATGTCGGCCTCCGGCTCAGGAGAGCTCGGCGCCGCGCCGCTCCGGGATCAGCAGCCACATCGCCAATATGTCGAGCAGGTAGAGCGCCGCCAGCATCGCGATCGCCGCCTCGAAGCTGTAGAGCGAGGCGATCGCGCCGACCACGACGGGGCCGAAGCCGCCGACGCCCCGGCCGATGTTGAACAGCACGTTCTGGGCCGTGGCGCGCGCCACGGTCGGGAACAGCTCGCTGATCAGCGCGCCGTAGCCGCCGAGCATGCCGTTGACGAAGAAGCCCATCACGGCGCCCGCCACCAGGAGCTGGAACGGATCGGTGAGCCGGGAATAAACGACCACCATGATGGCGGCGCCGAGCATATAGCCGAAGAAGGCGGGCCGGCGGCCGACACGGTCCGCGATATGGCCGAAGCAGAAGATGCCCGCCGCCATGCCGGCGATCGTCACCGACGTCCAGATCGCCGACTGGGTCAGCGCGAAGCCGAAGCGCGTCGCCAGGTAGTTCGGCAGCCAGATCATCACGCCGTAATAGCCGAAGTTCTGGACCGAGCAGAGGATGACCATGCCGAGGCTGAGCTTCGTGGTCTCGCGGTCCTTCACCAGCAATCGCAGCGCCGATTCCTTCGGGCGGTCCTTGGAGCGCGCGACGAAGACCTCGGGCTCGTGCAGCGAATGGCGGATGAAATAGGCGGCGATCGCCGGCAGGATGCCGATCGCGAACATGCCGCGCCAGCCGATCACCGGCAGCAGGATCGGCGTCGCGATGGCGGCCGCCAGCACGCCGACCTGCCAGCCGAGGCCGACATAGGAGGAGGCGCGCGCCCGCTTGGAGGCCGGCCAGGCCTCGGCGACCAGCGCCATGCCGATGCCGAACTCGCCGCCGAGCCCGAGGCCCGCGATGGTGCGGTAGGCGAGCAGGTCCCAATAGCCCTGCGCCAGGGCGCACATGCCGGTGAAGACCGCGAAAAGAACGATGGTCCAGGTGAGGACGCGGACGCGGCCGAGCCGGTCCGAGAGCATGCCGAAGCCGATGCCGCCGAGCACCGCGCCGATCAGCGTCGCGGTGACGAGGGAAGCGCCCTGGGCCGGCGTGAGCTGCAGATCGGCCGAGATGGCGCGCAGCATGAAGCCGAGGATCAGCAGGTCGAAGCCGTCCATCGCATAGCCGATGGCCGAGCCCCACAGGGCTTTACGCGCCTTGCTGTCGACCTCTGTCGGCAGGACGACGGACGCGGTTTCAGTCGATTGTCCGGTGCTCACCTTCACTTCTCCCCCAATAGCCATGCGCGGGCGCAGGATAAGCGGTGCGCCCGCGGAACGGCTCTGCGTTGCAAGTCCTGCTTAGCAAGTTACGAGCCGCGTCGTCGGCGCGGCGGAGTCGGACCTTTCGGCCGCATCGCTTCCCGGATCCTTGCACGGATCGTTGGCAGTTGCGCTTCGGGTGGGCGAAGCTGGGAAGCGTTTGCCGCGGCGGGCCGGAGAGCCGCCGCAGAAATCAAGCTTGTCACAACAGCATCTCAATTACAAGATTAAATCTCAATTTTGCGACGACGCTTTTAGGCAAGCGCCACCACACGATTCAAGCGCGGCGGATCACCGTTTCGCGTGGTGCCTCCGCCGGGGCGCCGGAGCGTTCGAGAACGGCGCGCAGGAGCGCGCCGGCCTCCCGCCCCTTGCGGGCGCGGCGCCAGAGATCGTCGGCGATCGCCTCATAGAGCCGGACCGGCTGCTCGTCGGCCGTGAGCATCGCAACGCCGGAGCGGATGTTCGGCAACTCGCCGCCGAGACGGAATGGGCTGAGGCCGAGCAAGGTCTTTTCCGGCGTCCGGAAGAGCTGGAACGCGATGTTCGGCAGCGTTTCCTCGATGAGGCCGATCTGGACGCCCATCGGCTCGCTTTCGATCAACGCGATCAGGTGCTCGACCTCCGCGCGCGCCGCCAGGCGCCGCTCGGACAATTCGGCGCCGGGCAGGCTGAAGCGCCCGACCATGCCGAGCTTCAGCCAGCGTTCGATCTCCAGCAGGTTGACGAAGTTGACGACGCTCAGGCGGCGCTGCTTGCGGGCGCGCTTACGCTCGTTGAGGATCTCGATGATGGTATCGATCTCTTGAACAGCCTTGTCGCGGTCCTCGATCTCGGTCGGCAGGGCCTCGACCAGCGTCCGCTTCAGGTAGATCGGATAGTCGTCGGAGGTCAGCAGATAGGACAGCGGCGGGAAATGGGCGACGACCTGATCGGCCTGCTCCTCGATCTGCCGCATCCGCTCGAAATAGCTGACGGGGCTCGCGTAATATTCCACGCCTACCCCGAGGAGCGAGGCAACCGTCGTATCCAAGAGGACCGCCAGCCGCTCGAGCGTCTCGATCTTGACGACGCCGCCGCTTTCGACGCGGTACACGGCCGCCCGCGAAATGCCGAGGCTCTCGGCGACCTGCTCGGCCAGCAGCCCGCGCCCCATGCGATAGGCCTTCAGGCGCTTGCCAATGTCGTCGAAGCGGATTGCCATATCGCCTGCCGTGAATCTCAGATTTTAGACAGGCTAGCGCATTTTGGACGGGCTGCGAAGGCAGCGCTCAGGCTTGGCCGCGGTCCAGCCAGGCGAGCGCGCCGCGCGCCGCCGCGACGCCGGTCGCCATGCAGCCTTGCAGGAGATAGCCGCCGGTCGGCGCTTCCCAATCGAGCATCTCGCCCGCCGCGAAGACGCCGGGGCGCTTTCGCAGCATCAGGCGGTCGTCGAGCTCATGGAGCGCGATGCCGCCGGCCGTGGAGATCGCCCGCGCGAGGCCGAAAGGGGCGAGAAGCCGCAGCGGCAGGCGCTTGATCAGGTCGGGAAGCGGCAGGTCCGTCCCGGCATGCAGGGCCTCCTGCACCAGGCCGACCGCGACCGGCGGCAAGGCGGCGCGCTTGCGCAGGAAGGTCGACAGAGACGCGCCGCCGCGCGGCGCGGCCAGGCGCTCGGCTAGCGCGTCCTGCGAAAGATCTGGCCGCAGGTCTATATGTATGACCGCCGCGCCGTCCCGCGCGATCGCCTCGCGGATCGGCGCAGACAGGGCGTAGACCGCCCCGCCTTCGACGCCGTTCTCGGCGATCATCATCTCGCCCGGCACGCGTCGGTCGCCGAAAGACAACGCGATGCGCTTCAGCGGCGCGCCGGCGTGGCGGTCGCGGAAGACCGGCGACCAGTCCACCATGAAGCCGCAATTGGCGGGCCTGAGCGGCGCGACCTCGATCTCGGGCAGCAGCCGCGTCCAGCCGCCATCGGCGCCGAGGCGCGGCCAGGAGGCGCCGCCGAGCGTCAGGATCACCGCATCCGCGCGGTGACGGCTGCCATCCGCGAAGGCGAGCGCCTTCCCCTCCCAGACGGTCCATTCGGCGCGGGTGCGGATCACGACGCCGAGGCTAGCCAAGCGCCGCAGCCAGGCGCGCAGCAGCGGGCTCGCCTTCATCGCCTCCGGAAAGACGCGGCCGCTCGAGCCGACGAAGGTCTTCTCGCCGAGCCCTTCGCACCATGCGACGAGGGCGGCCGGCGGAAAGGTGTCGAGATGGGGCGCCATCCAGGCGCCGGCCGCACCGTAGCGGGCCGGAAAGCGCTCCGGCGGCTCGGAATGCGTCAGGTTGAGGCCGCCGCGCCCCGCCATCAGCAGCTTGCGGCCAACGCTCGGCATGCGCTCGAAGACCGTGACGGCGGCGCCGGCCCGCGCCGCGACCTCGGCTGCCATCAGCCCGGCCGGACCGCCGCCGATGACCGCCATGCTTGGCTTTTCGGAAGAATTCGTCTGCACGGCCTCTTATGCAACAGGGCGGCGCCGGAGATCCAGCGACGCGCGCCTAACTCCCGAGGGTGGCCGCGACGGGCACCCTGTGACATGATCCGGCGGCGTTTGCCCCCTTTTCAAGATCGTTTTCGGGCGGGTGCGTTCATTTCCTGCGATCGCCTGTCCGATCGCCGACAGCTCTGCGAGGTCCGTTGCCAACGGCCGAGAACGATTCGCCCCATCCACTCTGGGTGCGCGCCAGCGTCGAGGACGCCGCCTTCGCGCATGAGCAGTCGCGGCTCGCGCGAGTGTGGAACTTCGTCGGGATGACCTCGGACATTCCGCGCGACAACGACTGGTTCCGCACGACCCTCGGCATGCGCTCGATCTTCGTGCAGCGTTTCGGCGCGGAGATCCGCGCCTTCGAGAACCGCTGCGCGCATCGTTTCTATCCGCTGCGCACGGCGGACGCGGGCAACGGCCCGGTGCTCTGCGCCTTCCATCACTGGCGCTACAACAAGGAGGGGGTGGCGCTCGGCATCCCGAACTGCCCGGA
>JBDHTH010000170.1:0-6356 GCA_039808545.1 Phreatobacteraceae bacterium
GCGCTGCGCAAGGGCGTGATGGAGCTCTACATCTCGGACCATCCGCTCGACTGCCTGACCTGCGCGGCGAACGGCGATTGCGAGTTGCAAGACATGGCCGGCGCGGTCGGCCTGCGCGAGGTGCGCTACGGCTACGAGGGCGAGAACCACGTCTTCGCCAAGAGGGGCGGCGAAAGGAACGACCGCTTCCTGCCGAAAGACGAATCCAACCCCTATTTCACCTACGACCCGTCGAAATGCATCGTCTGCAACCGCTGCGTCCGCGCCTGCGAGGAGGTGCAGGGCACCTTCGCGCTGACGATCGCGGGGCGCGGCTTCGAGAGCCGGGTATCGCCCGGCGGCACCGATTTCCTCGGCTCGGAATGCGTGTCCTGCGGCGCCTGCGTGCAAGCCTGCCCGACCGCGACGCTGACCGAGAAGAGCGTCATCGAATTCGGCCAGCCGGAGCATTCCAAGGTCACGACCTGCGCCTATTGCGGCGTCGGCTGCTCGTTCAAGGCCGAGATGCAGGGCGACCGGCTGGTGCGCATGGTGCCCTACAAGGGCGGCCAGGCGAATGAGGGCCATTCCTGCGTGAAGGGCCGCTTCGCCTTCGGCTACGCCACCCACAAGGACCGCATCACCAAGCCGATGCTCCGCGAAAAGATCACGGACCCGTGGCGCGAGGTCTCCTGGGAGGAGGCGATCGGCCATGCGGCCGCGGAATTCAAGCGGCTGCAGGCCGAATACGGCCGGGATTCGGTCGGCGCCATCACGTCCTCGCGCTGCACCAACGAGGAGGTGTTTCTCGTCCAGAAGCTGGTGCGCGCCGCCTTCGGCAACAACAATGTCGACACCTGCGCGCGCGTCTGCCACTCGCCGACCGGCTACGGGCTGAAGACGACGCTCGGCACCTCGGCGGGCACGCAGGACTTCAAGTCGGTCGAGAAGGCCGACGTGATCTTCGTGATCGGCGCCAACCCGACCGACGCCCATCCGGTCTTCGCCTCGCGCATGAAGAAGCGCCTCAGGCAGGGCGCGAAGCTGATCGTCGCCGATCCGCGCCATATCGACCTCGTGAAATCGCCGCATGTGGAGGCCGAATACCACCTGCCGCTCAGGCCGGGCACGAATGTCGCGCTGATCAATGCGATCGCGCATGTCGTCGTCACCGAGGGGCTGGTGAAGGAGGATTATGTCCGCGAGCGCTGCGACCTCGTCGATTTCGAGGTCTGGGCGCGCTTCATCGCGGAGGAACGCAATTCGCCGGAAGCGACCGAAGCCTTCACCGGCGTGTCGGCGGCGGCGCTGCGGGCGGCGGCGCGGCTCTACGCGACGGGCGGCAACGCGGCGATCTATTACGGGCTCGGCGTCACCGAGCACAGCCAGGGCTCCACCATGGTGATGGGCCTCGCCAATCTCGCGATGGCGACCGGCAATATCGGCCGCGAGGGCGTCGGCATCAATCCGCTGCGCGGTCAGAACAACGTGCAAGGCTCCTGCGACATGGGCTCGTTCCCGCACGAGTTCTCGGGCTACCGGCACGTCTCGGACGACGCGACGCGCGAGATGTTCGAGGATCTCTGGGGGCGACCGGTCGACGCCGAGCCCGGACTTCGAATTCCGAACATGCTCGACGAGGCGGTCGACGGCCGTTTCAAGGGCCTCTACATCCAAGGCGAGGACATCGCCCAATCCGATCCCAACACGCAGCATGTGACGGCCGGGCTCGCCGCCATGGAATGCGTCGTCATCCAGGACCTGTTCCTGAACGAGACCGCGAAATACGCGCATGTCTTCCTGCCGGGCGCCTCCTTCCTGGAGAAGGACGGGACCTTCACCAACGCGGAGCGGCGCATCAACCTGGTGCGCCAGGTCATGGCGCCGCTCGCCGGCCGGGAGGAATGGCAGATCACCATCGATCTCGCGAAGGCCCTCGGCTACGCGATGGACTACGCGCACCCTTCCGAGATCATGGAAGAGATCGCGCGGCTGACGCCGGGCTTCGCGGGCGTCTCCTACGCCAAGCTGGAGGCCATGGGCTCGGTGCAATGGCCCTGCAACGACGCCGCGCCGAACGGCACGCCGATCATGCATGTCGACCGCTTCGTGCGCGGCAAGGGCAAGTTCATGATCACCGAGTATGTGCCGACCGAGGAGCGCACGGGGCCGCGCTTCCCGCTGCTGCTGACCACGGGGCGTATTCTGTCGCAATACAATGTCGGGGCGCAGACGCGGCGCACCGGCAACGTCGCCTGGCATAGCGAGGACGTGCTGGAGATCCACCCCTTCGACGCGGAGCACCGCGGCATCGCGACCGGCGATCTCGTCTCGCTCGCCTCGCGCACCGGCGACATCGCGCTCAGGGCCGTGATCTCGGAGCGCATGCAGCCGGGCGTCGTCTACACGACCTTCCATCACGCCGCGACCGGCGCCAACGTCATCACGACCGAGTATTCGGATTGGGCGACGAACTGCCCGGAATACAAGGTGACGGCGGTCGAGGTGCGCCGAACCAACCGCTATTCGTCCTGGCAGGAGCAGAACCGCGAGGAGGACGTGCTGCTGCGCCTGATCGCCGGCCGCGTGCCGGAAGCGGCCGAATGAGCGCGTCATGACGGGCGAGGACCAGCGCGCCAGGCTCGGCCGCATGGCCGGGCAGATCGCGGATTTCTTTTCGGCCTATCCGGAGGATCAGGCGGTCGGCGCGGTCGCGGAACATATCAACCAGTTCTGGTCGAAGCGGATGCGCGCCGATTTCCTCGAGCTCTACGGCGCGAGCGCCGAGGGGCTGCATCCCCTCGCCGCCAAGGCGCTGAGCCAGGTGCGGCGGCCGGCCGGGTAGGACCGAACGAATTTTCAGGGCGTCGTCACGCCCCCCTATCGTCATGGCCCGGATAAACCGGGCCATGACGAAAATAAGGTAGGCACCAGCCGGGCCATCCGCGCGGCGCATGGCGTGGCTGCCGCCAGCGGATCGCCAAGCCAATGCGGCTCTGCTACCGATCGGACTTCGTTGGCGGGTACCCGAAGGGAACGGAATGGCACGGATCGCGATCGTCGGCAGCGGCTTCATCGGCAGGGGCTGGTGCGTCAGCTTCGCGCGCGCCGGCCATGAGGTGCGGCTCTGGGACAACCAGCCGGCCGCCGGCCAGGCCGCGAAAGCCTATATCGCCTCGCTGATGCCGGATCTGGAAGTGAACGGCCTTCTCAACGGCCGCGCGCCCGCCGAGATCCTCGACCGGATCGCCATCGCCGAGACGCTGGAGGCGGCGCTCGACGGCGCCGACCACGTCCAGGAGAACACGCCCGAGCTGGTCGAGGTGAAGCGCGCGGTCTTCAGCCAGATCGCGGACCGCGCCGCGCCCGCAACCGTGATCGCCAGCTCCACTTCGGCGCTGCTCCCCTCCACCTTCACGAGCCATGTCGCGCATCGCGAGCGCTGCCTCGTGGTGCATCCCATCAACCCGCCCTATCTGGTGCCGGCCGCCGAGGTGGTGCCGGCGCCCTGGACCGACCCGGAGGTCGTGGCGCGCACGGCCGCGCTGCTGCGCTCGGCCGGCCATGCCCCGCTGGTGATGAAGCGCGAGATCGACGGCTTCATCATGAACCGCCTGCAGGGCGCGCTGCTGGAGGAAGCCTTCCGCCTGGTGGCGGACGGCGTCGCGAGCCCAGAGGATGTCGATATCGGCATTCGCGACGGGCTGGCGCTGCGCTGGTCGTTCATGGGGCCGTTCGAGACGATCGACCTCAACGCGCCGGGCGGGGTGCGCGACTATGTGGCGCGCTACCAGCCGATCTACGAGCGGATCTTCCCCTCGACCCAGCGCCGCGCCGCCTGGGACGGGCCGGTGCTCGAGACGGTGGAGGCGGACCGCCGTGCGCGGCTGCCGGCCGACCGGCTCGGCGCTCGCCAGGCCTGGCGCGACCGCCGGCTGATGGCGCTCGCGGCCCATAAGCGGGCGCAGGGCGAGAGCGACAACGGCTGAGCGGGGCCGGCCGCGGCCGGCGGGGTGCGTGACCTACGAGGTCAGCGCCCCGGCCGTCATGCCCTGCACCATGAATTTCTGGAGGAAGATGAAGGCCATCACCAGCGGCAGGCTGGCGAGGACCGAGAAGGCCATCATCGTGTTCCAGTCCGTGACGAACTCGGCAAGCAGCGAGTAGATCGCCATGGTCAGCACCCGGTTCGCCCAGGATTCGATCAGGATCACGGCGAACAGGAACTCGTTCCAGGCGAGCAGGAAGGTGTAGAGCCCGGCACCGATGAAAGCCGGCCAGGACATCGGCACGAGGGTGCGGAAGATCGCGCCGATGCGCGTGCAGCCGTCGACCATCGCGGCCTCCTCGATGTCGCGCGGGATGTTCAGGAAATAGCTCCGGAGCATCAGCACGCAGAAGGGCAACGTGAAGGTCAGGTACACGACGACCAGCGCGGTGCGCGTGTCGTAGAGGCCGAGCGTGATGAAGATCCTGAAGTAGGGGATGCAGAGCAGCACCAGCGGGAACATCTGCGTGGTGATGAGGAACATCAGCACGGCGCGGTGGCCGAGGAAGTTGAACCGGGCCAGCGCATAGGCCGCCATCGCGCCGAGGAACAGCGAGAGGATCGTGACGCCGAGCGAGATCACGAAGGTGTTGAAGAACACCAGGAGATAGCGCGGGCTGTCGAAGATCTTGGTGTAGCCCTCCAGCGTGAAGACCTTCGGAATCCAGCTCGGCGGGATCTGCATCACCTCGAGATTGGGCCGGACCGAGACGGTCAGCATCCAGGCGATCGGGATGCACATGATGATGATCGCGAGGATCAGCAGCGCATAGACCATCGCGTTGAACAGCGTGCGGCGGCCCTGCTGCGTGAAATACCCCTGGGAGGCGACCCGTGCCATGTTCCGCCCCCTCAATTCACGTTGCTCATGGCGCGGCGCACATAGAAGGCGCTGACCACGAAGAGGACCGCGAACATGACGATCGCCTCGGCCGAGGCGTAGCCGAATTTCAGCTTCTGGAAGCCGTCGAAATAGATCGCTGTGGCGAGCACCTCGGAGGCATGCGCCGGGCCGCCGCCGGTCATCACGTAGACCGGATCGAAGGCGCGGAAGGTCCAGATGGAATCGAGCAGCACGATGGTGGTGATCACCGAGCGGAGCTGCGGCAGCGTGATGTGCCAGAACTGGCGGAGCATCGAGGCGCCGTCGATCTCGGCCGCCTCGTAGAGATGCTGCGGCACGGCCTGGAGGCCGGCGAGCAGCATCACCATGAAGAACGGGAAGGCGCGCCAGACATTCATCGCCGTGACGGAGCCGAGCGCCGTCGAGGTGTCGCCGAGCCAGGAGATCGGCGCGTTCGGGTCGAGGATGCCGAGCGTCGTCAGGAAGCCGTTGACGATGCCGAAGGGCGCCAGCATCAGCACCCAGATCATGCCGGCGACCGTCGGCGCCAGCAGCCATGGCACGATCAGCACGCCGCGCGCGAAGGTGCGGAAGCCGTAGTTGATCGGCGCGTTGAGGAGCAGCGCCAGTCCGAGGCCGATGACGAGATGCAGGATGACGCTGCCGGCCGTGAACAGCACCGTGTTGAGGAAGGCGGACCAGAACAGCGGGTCGTTCAGCAGCGCCTGGTAGTTGCCGAGGCCGACGAAGGTCTCGCGCTGCAGGTTGCTGTCGTAGAAGCTCAGGCGGACGACGTCGATCAGCGGATAGATCAGGAGCGCGACGAGGATCAGCAGCGAAGGCCACAGGAACGAATAGGCGAGCAACTCGTCGCGATACTTATCTCTGATCGATGCCATGCTCATTCCACGCGCGGCCGACCGCTCGCACGAGTGATCGGGCCTTTTCCGGGAGGGAATGGAGGGGCGCGCACGCCCCTCCGGCGGTCTGGTGCTATTTCTGGCCCGCGAGGATCTTGTTCCACTCGGCGGCGGCGTCGTCGAGCGCCTGCTTGGCGGTCTTCTTGCCCTGCACGACGTTCTGCACTTCCGTGGTCATGATCTTGTTCATCTGCACGGCGTTCGGCATCACCAGGAAGGGCGACTGGGCGTTGGCCTGCGACATCTGGGTCACGAAGGCGCTGAACAGCTTGCGCTCCTTGAACCAGTCCTGGTTGGCGACGTCGGTGCGGGCCGGGAAGCCGCCCGTCTCCTTCGCCCAGAACTCGATGCCCTTCGGGCCCGACAGCCACTTCATGAAGCGCCAGGCCGCCTCCTTGTTGGTCGCCTGGGTCGTCAGCGTGTTGAGCGAGCCGCGCACCATGGTGCCGGTGGTCTTGCCGGCCGGGAGCGGGGCGATGTCATAGTTGAGGTTCGGGTTGAGCTGCTTCTGGATGGCGACGCCCCACGGCCCCTCGAACATCATCGCGACGTTGTTGGAGGCGAA
>JBDHTH010000171.1:0-6301 GCA_039808545.1 Phreatobacteraceae bacterium
CGATCATGCTCGACGGCTATGAGGAGCCGCTCAAGCTGGTCTGCGCGATCACGGTCGAGGGCGACGAGATGCTGGTCGACTACGCCGGCACCTCGCCGGCGGTGAAGCGCGGCATCAACTGCGTCGAGCACTATACCTGGGCCTACTCGACCTATCCGATCAAATGCGTGCTCGATCCCACCGGCCCGCGCAACGAGGGCTGCTTCCGGCCGATCAGGGTCGTGGCCCCGCCGGGCTCGATCCTGAATGCGACGTTTCCCGCCCCATGCTCCGGCCGCCATCTCGTCGGCCATGTGCTGAGCGCAAACATCTTCACGGCGCTGAGCGAGGCGGTTCCCGATCTGGTGATCGCCGATTCCGGCAGCGCGCCGGGATTCCGCACGATCTATAGCGGGCAGGACGAGACCGGCGAACGCTTCCACTTCATTCTTTTCGCCAATGGCGGCATGGGCGCGCGCCCGAATTCCGATGGCCTCGCCTGCACGCAATACCCGTCGAACACCGCCGCGGCCTCCATCGAGGTGATGGAAACGCTGACGCCGATGACCGTCTGGCGCAAGCAGCTCTACCAGGATTCCGGCGGCGCGGGCGAATGGCGGGGCGGGGACGGGCAGGAGATCGTCATCGAGATGGGGCGCACCCCAGTGCATCTCTCGGTGATGGCGGAGCGCGTGCTTCACCCCGCGCAGGGCCTCTTCGAGGGAAGGTCCGGGGCACCCGTCACGCTCAATCTCGTCAACCGCGAGACCGACCTGCCGCGCAAGGGCCGCACGATCCTGGAGCCCGGCGATGTGCTGAGGCTGCGCTATGCCGGCGGCGGCGGCTATGGCGATCCGAAGCGCCGGGCGCGGGAACTGGTGAGCGCGGATCTGCGCGACGGCCTGATCAGCGAGGATGTCGCGCGTGACGTCTACGGCTTGTGAGCCGCCGTGATGCGCCGTGCATAGGAGGGTGGTGATGAAGGAGTCGCCGATCGACCGACGCTGGAAATATCCGGTGATCCCGTCGCGGATCCGGCGCAGGATTTCGCGCCCCGCCGCCGCCGCCGTCGCAGAGCTGGCACGATACGACGTGCCGGCGGTCTGCGACGTCGTGGGGCGGCTCTATACGGTGCAGGGCATCGATCCGTTCTACTCTCCGATCGCATCGGTCACCGGCCCTGCCGTCACCGTGCGCTGCCCCGCGGGCGACAATCTCGGGGTGAAGCTCGCGCTGACGCTCATACAGCCGGGAGACATCCTGGTCGTGGACGCGCAAGGCTTCACCGACTGGTGCCTCGGCGGCTTCCAGATGCTGACGCTCCCGATCGCGGAGCAGGGATTGAAGGGCCTCGTGGTTCATGGCGCCTACCGCGATGCCGAGGAGGCGCAGGCCGCGAGCTTCCCGATATTCGCCGCCGCCGCCGCGCCCTGGTCGGGGCCCAAGCTCGGCCCCGTGGAGATCAACGTTCCGGTCAATTGCGGAGGGGTGGTCGTTCACCCCGGCGACGTCGTCACCGCGAGCGGGGAAGGCATCGCCGTGGTGCCGCGCGACCATATCGACGCAGTCAACGGCCGCCTTGCCGCCAACAAGGCGAAATTCGTTTCGGCGGGGCGCGGCGGCCTGGTGAAGCAGAAGGACGATTTCGCGGCCTATCTCGAGGGGCTTCGAGAGCTGAACCTCGTCGAAGAGCTGGATTGAGACCGTGGTCGTGAACGAGGCACCGGTCGGGCCAGGATTGCGCTGGGGCATCGTCGGGCCAGGCCGTATCGCCCGCACCCAGATCATTCCGGCGATCGGGCGCATGGGCGCGGGATTGGTCGTCGCCTGCGCGTCCAGCTCGGCGGCGGCGGCGCGCTCGGCGGCGGATCAGCTCGGCATCGCCAAGGCGCATGAGAGCTGGCGGCAGCTCGTCGAAGATCCCGGCATAGACGTCGTCTATGTGGCGACGCCGAATGCCGTGCGCCGCGACGTGGTGGTCGCGGCTGCGGCCGCTGGAAAGCATGTTCTCTGCGAGAAGCCTCTCGCCCTTTCCCAGTCCGACGGCGAGGCGATGGTGGCGGCCTGCGCTTCTGCCGGGGTCGTCCTGCGGATGGGGCTGCAGATCCGGCTCGAGGAGGTGCTTCTGCGCGTGCGCGCCCTGATCCGCGAGGGAGCGATCGGGGAGGTCAGGGCGATGTCGCTGGAGCGCATGGCGCCGCCGGTTCAATCCGGCGCCTGGCGCGAGCAGCGAAGCCAGGGCGGCAGCATCCTCTACGATGTCGGCGTGCATCTGCTCGATCTCGCGCCCTGGATCGCCGGTGTCGATATTTGCTCGATCGCGGCCCTGTCGCACCGCCGCCCGGGCGAGGACGCTCCGGATCTTACCGTGACGGTTCTTGCCGGAATGGCGAACGGGGCTCAGGCCGTCCTGAGATGCAGCCGCGAGATGCCGTTCGCCGGCAACGACCTCGTCGTGATGGGCTCCAAGGGGATTCTGCGCACCGGGCCGCTGCGGTGGACCGATATCCACCGCCTCGTCACCGAAACCGGTACGTCCGAAGAGCGCTTCCGCGCCACGGATCTATACGGCGCCGAGGTTGCGGCCTTCGCTGCCGATATACGGGACGGAGGCAGCCGCCTTCCCAGCGGGGAGGACGGGTTGCGTCTCATTGCGCTGACCCGGATGGCGGAGGACGCGTTGCGCGATTCCGCGTCGGATGCGCGCTGTTTTGTCGATAAGCACAAATAGAGGTCGCCATGCCGCTGTCAGGCCAGGGAATGCTCGTCACCATGATGGATGTCGATCCTGAGAAGGATCAGGATTTCAACCGCTGGTACGACAAGGAGCATCTTGCGGATCGCGTCATCCTGCCGGGCTTCCTGGAGGCGCGGCGCTACGTCGCGGTAGACGCCTCGCCGAGATATCTCAACTACTACACGACCACGTCCTTCGACGTCCTGGTCGGCCCCGAATATCTGCATGCGCGCCGCAATCATACGCCGTGGGGACGCCAGCATGTGCCGCATTTCCGCAATTCGACCCGCTTCGTCGCCGCCGTGTCGGCGAGCCGGGGGCAGGGGCGCGGCGGCTATAACGCGTTCATGCGCATCAGGCCCGAGGCGACCGGGCAGGATAAGTTGCGGCAGGAGATCGTCTCGAAATTCGACGCAATCCTGGATCTCGACGAGCTCATTTCCCTGCATCTCCTCGAATCGCAGAGCGAGGGCGCGCCTTTTGCGCCGGAGGACTACGCGGCCGGTCGCGCCGACTGGTATTGGATGATCGAGGCGACCAGCCAGGATGCCTTGGACGGCATCCTTGGATCTCTCTCGCTCAGCCAGGGGCAGAGAATCTCCGCCGGTATCTACAGATTGATGTGGGACCTCTGCAAGGCAGAGCTGAATCCGGCCTGATCCGGGAGGGAAGTTGCGGAGCGGCGTCGTCCGAGACTTGCGCGTCGGCAGATCGGTCGCCCGGCGCGGCGTCCGATTGCCGATGACCTGCCTCTGAGACTTCCGCCGCACGGCGCCAGCCGCAAAGCTGTTTTACGACCGGTCATCGAGATCGCCGCGATAGCATCGGGATCGTGCTCCAAGCCGGGATTGGCGGGCCTCCACGGGTGCCGGGACCTAGCCTGGCTTCCATGCGTTCAGCACGACGATATCGGCGCCAGCCTCAACGAAATCCGGAAGCGTAGGCAGGTCGCCGATCGCGACCGAAGCGCATAGCGCTGCGGAAAGTGGCGGTGCGCCCGTCTTGTTGCGAGGACGTTCGAGGATCTGCCTCGTCGCGCCTTCGCGTGCGCACTCGACGTCAAACTGACATTCCTCATAGTGTATACATAAGTGCTCTGCGGATTCTGATGAGAGGGGCAGGAGGAAGGTTGCCAAGTTTATATTTAAGCCATATATATCAATATAATATGATGAAGTAGGGCGTTGGAGCGGACGTGTGATTTGTGTCGTGCTCAATGTTGACTCAATCTTCGGTCGGCTATAATGTGCACACTTAGAGCTTGCAGATAGAGGATGGGCGTCTAAGGCGCTGCTGCCCTCTTGGAGACCCTTGGCTGGCGCTCGCCGGCGCCTGCCGAGTGTCTGGGTGCGTCGCTGTCGTCTTCTTTTGTTCGGCCTCCTGGTGCCTCGCCGGCGAGGTCCGATCCGTCTCTCGAATAAAGCGGAGTTGAGCCATGCGTCTTAAACGGATTGCGCTTCTGGCGGTGCTTGGCGCGGGAGCTTTGTCGGCGGTGGCGGGCGCCGCGCAAGCGCAGACGCTGCGCTTCTCGGCGCCGGGCGACGTCGTCACGCTGGATCCCAACGCGCATAACGAAGCCATCACGTCCAATATGATGCTGGTGATACACGACGCGCTCGTGCGCCGCGACGAGAAGCTGCAGATCGTCCCGGCTCTGGCGACCTCGTGGCAGCTGGTCGAGCCGAGCCGCTGGCGCTTCAAGTTGCGGCCGGGCGTCACCTTCCATGACGGCGCGCCGTTCAAGGCCGAGGACGTCGTCGCCTCGATCCAGAGGACGATCGATCCCGGCTCGCGAAACAAGGGCGATCTCTCCACCGTCGTGAAGGCGGAGGTCGTCGACGATCTGACCGTCGATATCGTCCTGAACGGCCCCTATCCGCTGCTGCTCAACGACCTTGCCGGCATCTCGATCATGAGCAAGGCCTGGCTCGAAGCGCATGGGGCGCTGAAGCCCGGCAACGTCTCGGCCGGCGTCGTGACCTACGCCTCCACGCATGCCAACGGCACCGGGCCCTTCAAGCTCGTCAGCTATCAGCCGGGCTCGCGGACCGTCTTCGTCGCGAACGAGAAATGGTGGGACAAGCCCAAGCACAATCTCAAGCGGGTCGAGTTCCTCCCGATCAAGTCGGACGCGACGCGCGTGGCTGCGCTCCTGTCGGGCGAGCTGGACATGATCGCCGATGTGCCCGTCCAGGACCTCGCCCGCGTTGGAACCTCGACCGGCGTCAAGGTCGTCGAGGAAGCCTCGCTGCGCACCATCTTCCTGGGCTTCAACTGGCGTCCCGAGCTGTTCGGCGAGCCGGGTCAGAAGAACCCGCTGCAGGATGTTCGCGTGCGCCGGGCGCTCTGGCATGCGATCGACGCGGAAACGCTGCATAAGCGGTTGATGCGCGGCAAGTCGCGGATCGCCGGAACGGTCGTCGCCCCGCCCGTCGTCGGCTATTCCCCCGAGATCGACAAGCCGCTTGCCTATGACCCAGCCCTCGCGAAGAAGCTCCTGGCGGAGGCCGGCTATCCGAACGGCTTCAAGGCGACCTTCGGCTGCCCCAACGACCGCTACATGGCGGGCGGATGTTCAGCACGGCGACGCTGCCCTCGATCGACGGCTATCGCGCGCTCGTCACGGTGTTCGCGACCCGCAAGGGGCCGATGGGCGCCGCAAATCCGGGCGGCATGTCGATCCCGGCCATCGACGAGATCATCGCCAAGTCCGCCGGCGAGCTCGACGAGGCCAAGCGGCGCGCCATGGTGACCGAAGGGCTCAAGATCGCGCATGATCAGGCCCTCATCATCCCGATTCACCAGCAGCCCATCGCATGGGCCATGAAGACCAATGTGGATATGCTCCAGCTGCCCGACGAGTTCATCCGCCCCTGGTTCGCCACGGTGAAGTGACGAGGGCTGCGATGCCTGCCCCTGAGCGCCAGTCATTCGAGTTCGAGGGAATATCCGGGTGCCCAGGGCAATAGCCTCCAGGTTGCTGCAAGTCGCGCTTGTGATGCTCAGCGTGACGGCGATCGCCTTCATGATGTTCCGCTTCGTGGGCGATCCCGTCGCGATGATGGCGCGGGAGGACGCCTCGCCGCAGGAGAAGGAGGATATCCGCCGCTCGCTCGGGCTCGATCGGCCCGTCATCGTGCAGTACGCCTCCTTCCTCGGCCGGGTCCTGCAAGGCAATCTGGGCATCAGCTTTCACAGCCAGCGCCCGGTGGCCGAAATGATCGCCGAACGGATGCCGGCCACGCTGGAACTCGTCGGCGTCGCGACCGTCCTGGCGCTTCTCGTCGGAATCCCCCTCGGCGTGGTTTGCGCGCTGCGGCCCAACGGCCTCTGGGCCCGGCTGGTGCAGGTGACGTCGATAGTCGGAATATCGATGCCGACATTCGTGGTCGGCATCAGCCTGATCCTGATCTTCGCCGTGGGCTTGCGCTGGCTTCCTTCCTTTGGGCGGGGAGAGCTCGTGGCCCTCGGAGGATGGCATACGGGGCTGCTGACCCGCAGCGGGCTGGCCTCGCTTCTTCTTCCCGCGATCACGCTGTCGCTCTATCAGATGACGCTGATCATGCGGTTGGTCCGCGCCGAGAT
>JBDHTH010000172.1:0-6279 GCA_039808545.1 Phreatobacteraceae bacterium
TTCCATGCCGGCTTCGGCGTGCCCTATGACTGGCAGCACAAGATTCCGTCGCACTACGCCTACCGCAACCCGGTCGGCTCGGACGACGCCGCGATCATCGCGGCCTCCAAGGCGGCGCTTCTCGCCAAGGTCGAGGAGGTCGGCGGCCCCGACCGCGTCGCCGCCTTCTACATCGAGCCGATCCAGGGCTCGGGCGGCGTGCTGGTGCCGCCGAAAGGCTGGATGAAGGCGATGCGCGACCTCTGCGCCGAGCTCGACATCCTGTTCATCGCCGACGAGGTCATCACCGGCTTCGGCCGCACCGGCCCGATGTTCGCCTGCGAGGAAGAGGGCATCGTCCCGGACTTCATGACCACCGCCAAGGGCCTGACCTCGGGCTATGTGCCGATGGGCGCCGTGTTCATGTCGGACCGCGTCTACCAGGCGATCGCCGAGGGCGCCGGCCAGGCGACGATCGGCCACGGCTACACCTATTCGGCCCATCCGGTCAGCGCCGCCGTCGGCCTCGCGGTGCTCGACCTCTACGAGGGCGGGCTGCTGGAGAACGGGCGCAAGATGGGCGAGCGCCTGCTCGCCGGGCTGCGCGGCCTCGCCGATCACCCGCTGGTCGGCGATGTGCGCGGCCGCGGCATGCTGGCGGCGGTCGAGCTCGTCACCGACAAGGCCGCCAAGACCCCGCTGCCGGCCGCCGCGACGCCCGCGACGCGGGTCTTCGACCGCGCCTGGGACAACGGCCTCGTCATCCGCGCCTTCCCGACCGGCGTGCTCGGCTACGCCCCGCCGCTCTGCTGCACCGCGGCCGAGATCGACGCCATCGTCGAGCGCACCCGCATGACGCTCGACCAGACGCTGGAAGATCCGGACGTCCGCGCGGCGATGCGCTGATGGCGGTCCTCTACCTCTCCGATCCGGTGCGCGGCGCGGTGTTCCGCGAGGCCTTCGCGGCCGCGCTGCCCGAGGTCCCGTTCCATGAGGGCACCGCGCCCGATCCGGCAGCGGTGCGCTATCTCGTCACCTGGACGGCGCCGGAGCGGATCGCCGAGACTTATCCCAACCTCAAGCTGATCTTCTCGACCGGCGCGGGCGTCGACCAGTTCGACCTCGCGGCGCTTCCCGAGCGGATCGGCGTCGTGCGGATGATCGAGCCGGGCCTCGCCGAACAGATGCGCGAATACGTGACGCTCGCCGTGATGGCGATGCATCGCGACCTGCCGCTCTATCTCGATCAGCAGCGCCAGGGCCTGTGGAAGCTCGCCAAGAACGTTCCGGCGGCCGAGCGGCGCGTCGGCGTGCTCGGCCTCGGCAATCTCGGCCAGGCGGTTCTGGACGCGCTCGCCCCCTTCGGCTTTCCGCTCGCCGGCTGGAGCCGCACGCCGAAGCGGATCGAGGGGGTGGAGTGCTTCACGGACCTCGCCGCCTTCCTGGCGCGCACCGACATCCTCGTCTGCCTACTGCCGCTCACCCCCGACACCGAGGGGGTGCTGAACGCGGAACTGTTCGCGGCCCTGCCCGAGGGCGCGCGGCTCGTCCATGCGGGGCGCGGCCGGCAGCTCGACCACGAGGCGCTTCTCGCGGCGCTCGACGGCGGAAGGCTGGCGGCCGCGATGATCGACGTGACGGAGCCCGAGCCGCTGCCCGAGGCGCATCCGCTCTGGCGCCATCCCCGCGTCATCCTGACGCCGCATGCCGCCTGCCAGACGCGGGCGGCGGAGGGCGCCCGCCACGTAATCGCCGCCATCCGCGCCGACCGTGCCGGCACGCCCGTGGCAGGCCTCATCGACCGGGAGCGCGGATATTGACGCCGGCGCCCGCCTTCATGGATTCCGCCCGGTTGGCGTAATACGGCAGAATCTGCCATGCAGCTACGGAATTTGGCGTTTCGGGAATGCGCGCCGGGATCAGACTGCGCCGCGATCGAGGCGCGCAAGCATAGAACGAGGCCCGGCGGGTTCCGCGCGGGCAGCCTCTCCAGCGACTTCAGCCAGTACCTGCCGGGCCACGGCAGCAAACCGCACAAGGAAGCCGTCCGAATGTCCAAGAAGCCGCTGACCGCATTCCGCTACCTCACCTTCGACGTCGTCGGCACGCTGATCGACTTCGAGGGCGGCCTCACCGGCGCGCTCGTCGCGATCGGCAAGGAGCACGGCGTCGCGGTCGATCCGGAGGCGGCTCTCGCGCTCTACCGAGACGCGCGCTACATGCCCGACGTCAAGCATTTCCCCGACGATCTCGAGCGCGTCTACGGCGTCATCGCGCCGAAGCTCGGGCTGCCGGTCGATGCCGCGCTCGCGGCGCGCTTCCGGAATTCGGTGCCGGGCTGGAAGGCCTTCCCGGACTCGGCCGCCGCGCTCGCCTCGCTGAAGAAGCGCTATAAGCTGATCGCCATGACGAATGCGCAGCGCTGGGCCTTCGAGCATTTCAACCGCGCGCTCGGCAACCCCTTCCATGCCGCCTTCACGGTCGACGACACCGGCACCGAGAAGCCCGACCCGGCCTTCTTCGAGCAGGTCTTCGCCTTCGTCGGCACGGAGGGCGCCGGCAAGGACGACATCCTGCACACCGCGCAGAGCCAGTATCACGACATCGGCATCTCGCGGAAACTCGGCATGACCAATTGCTGGATCGAGCGCCGCCACGCGCAGAAGGGCTATGGCGGCACGATCGAGCCGTCCGCGTTCACGGTTCCGGACTACCACTTCACCTCGATGGCGGCGCTCGCCGAGGCCGTCGAGGCCGCGCATGCCTGATTGCCCCGGCCCCTTCGGGGGCCGGCCCACGCTCAACAACCGCCGCGAATGGCAAGACCAGGGGAAAGCCAGATGATCGACCGCGAAACCACCAATTGGACGCCCGCCGACGCGCGCATCGTCGAAGACGCTCTCCGCCGCGGCGCCACCCGCCGCGACCTGCTGCGCATGCTCATGGCGGGCGGCGTGAGCATGGCCGCCGCCGGCACCATCCTCGGCCGCGCCGACGTCGCCCTCGCCCAGACCCCCGTGAAGGGCGGCCACATGAAGGCGGCCGGCTGGTCCTCCTCGACCGCCGACACGCTCGACCCCGCCAAGGCCTCGCTCTCGACCGACTATGTGCGCTGCTGCGCCTACTACAACCGGCTGACCTTCATGGAGGAAGATTCCTCCATCAAGATGGAGCTCGCCGAGAGCATCGAGAGCAAGGACGCCCTCACCTGGACCGTCAAGCTGAAGAAGGACGTGACCTTCCACAACGGCAAGACGCTCGCCGCCGAGGACGTCGTCTTCTCGCTGCAGCGCCATCTCGACCCGGCGGTCGGCTCCAAGGTCAACTCGATCGCCAAGCAGTTCGCCGAGATCAAGGCGGTCGACCCGCTGACCGTCGAGATCCGCCTTGCCTCGCCGAACGCCGACCTGCCGACGATCCTCGCGACGCACCACTTCATGATCGTCGCGGCCGGCACCACCGACTTCTCGACCGCCAACGGCACCGGCGCCTTCCGCTCCAAGGAGTTCCAGCCGGGCGTGCGCTCGATCGGCACCCGCAACGAGAACTACTTCAAGCCGCAGAAGGCCAATCTCGACAGCTTCGAGTATTTCGCCATTCCGGACGACTCGGCGCGCGTCAACGCGCTGCTCTCGCGCGACATCCAGATCGCCTCCTCGATCAAGCCGCAGTCGATGCGCCTGGTCGAGAGCCAGCCCGGCGTCGTGATCTCCAAGACCACCTCGGGCAACTACACCAACCTCAACATGCGCATGGACATGGCGCCCGGCGACAAGCGGGACTTCGTCGACGGCATGAAGTTCCTGCTCAACCGCCAGCTCATCCAGAAGTCGGCGCTGCGCGGCCTGGCCGAGATCGCCAACGATCAGCCGGTGCCGCCGATGAACCCCTTCTACAACGCCGAGCTGAAGCCCCGCGCCTTCGATCCCGAGAAGGCCAAGGCGCTGTTCCAGAAGGCCGGCGTGCTCGGCCAGACGATCCCGATCGTCACCTCGGAGGCCGCCGCCTCGGCGATCGACATGGCGGTGATCGTGCAGCAGGCCGGCGCCGGCATCGGCATGAAGTTCGACATCCAGCGCGTGCCCTCGGACGGCTACTGGTCGAAATACTGGCTGAAGGCGCCGATCCATTTCGGCAACATCAACCCGCGCCCGACCGCCGACATCCTGTTCTCGCTGCTCTACGCCTCGGACGCGCCCTGGAACGAGAGCCAGTTCAAGTCGGAGAAGTTCGACAAGATGCTGATCGAGGCGCGCGGCCAGCTCGACGTCGCCAAGCGCAAGGCGATCTACAACGAGATGCAGGTCATGGTGGCGAACGAGGCCGGCACCGCGATTCCCGTCTTCATCTCGAATGTCGACGCGATCACCGACAAGGTGAAGGGCCTGCGCGCCAACCCGCTCGGCGGCCAGATGGGCTATGCCTTCGCCGAATACGTCTGGCTCCAGGCCTGATCGCCGGACCCTGCTCCCTTCACGTGGGACCAGGTGAAGGGCCACAATGGACTTGGGCTCTATGAGTCGACGGGCAGGATCCGATCGGATCCTGCTCCAGCCGAATAGGCCGGGCATGCCCCGGCCATCCCGCCCGGAGGCCGCGACATGGACCGACAGGTCGTCTCTTTGGTGCTCGGCCGCCTCGGCGTAACCGTCATCACGCTGGTGATCGTCAGCTTCGTGGTGTTTGCCGCGACCGAGATGCTGCCCGGCGACGTCGCGCAGATCCTGCTCGGCCAGGCCGCGACGCCCGAGGCGGTGGCGGGCCTCAGGAAGGCGATGCATCTCGACGAGCCCGCCATCCTGCGCTTCCTGCGCTGGATGCTCGGCCTTCTCCAGGGCGATCTCGGCAGGTCCTACGCCAACAACATGCAGGTCGCCGACCTGATCGGCGGCCGGCTCCTCAACACGCTGAAGCTCGCCGCCGTGACGACGGCCGTCGCGGTGCCGCTCGCGCTGTTCCTCGGCATCACCACCGCGATGTATCGCGGCAGCATCTATGACCGCGTCGTCAACACCTTCGTCGTCGGCATCATCTCGGTGCCGGAGTTCCTGATCGCGACCCTGGCGGTTCTGGTCTTCGCGGTCTGGCTGCGCTGGCTGCCGGCGCTCTCCTTCTCGGCCGACGTCACGACCATCTCCGGGCTGCTGCGCGCCTTCGCGATGCCGGTCATCACGCTGTGCTTCGTCATCTCGGCGCAGATGATCCGCATGACGCGCGCCGCCGTCATCGAGACGCTGAAGGCGCCCTATGTCGAGATGGCGCTGCTGAAGGGCGCGTCGCGCTCGCGCATGGTGCTGCGCCACGCGCTGCCGAACGCGATCGGGCCGATCGCCAACGCGATCGCGCTGTCGCTGTCCTACCTGCTCGGCGGCGTGATCATCATCGAGACGATCTTCAACTATCCCGGCATCGCCAAGCTGATGGTCGACGCGGTCTCCACCCGCGACCTGCCGCTGATCCAGAGCTGCGCGATGATCTTCTGCCTCGGCTACCTCGCACTGATCACCATCGCCGACATCGTCGCCATCCTCTCCAACCCGAGGCTGCGCAAGTAATGGCTATTTCGACCGGCACCGCCGCCAAGGGCGCTTCGGGACTGTTCGGCTACCGCGTCAACGCGGTCGGGGTCCTCGCCTTCTCCGTCATCCTGTTCTGGGCCGTGGTCGCCCTGTTCGGGCCCTGGATCACGCCCTATCCGCCGGGCGAGATCGTCGACACCGACTTCTTCGGCCCGATGTCGGCGAGCTTCTGGTTCGGCACCGACTATCTCGGCCGCGACATCTTCTCGCGCATCCTCACGGGCACGCGCTACACGGTCGGCATCTCGCTCGCGGCGGTGTTCCTCGCCTGCTTCTCGGGCGTCGTGCTCGGCATGACGGCGGCGGTCATAGGCGGCTGGTTCGACACCGTGCTGAGCCGCCTGCTCGATGCGCTGAACTCGATCCCCTCCAAGCTTTTCGGCCTCGTCGTGGTGGCGGGGCTCGGCTCCTCCATTCCGGTGCTGATCGGCCTCCTCGGCGTGATCTACACGCCCGGCGCCTACCGCTTCGCCCGCGCGCTGGCGGTCAACATCAACACGATGGACTATGTGACGGTCGCCCGCGCCCGCGGCGAGCGCACCCGCTACCTGATCGCGCAGGAGATCCTGCCGAACATCCTCGGACCGGTCCTCGCCGATCTCGGCCTGCGCTTCGTGTTCATCGTGCTGCTGCTCTCGGGCCTTTCCTTCCTCGGCCTCGGCGTGCAGCCGCCCGACGCCGACTGGGGGAGCCTGGTGCGCGAGAATATCGGCGGCCTGCC
>JBDHTH010000173.1:0-6246 GCA_039808545.1 Phreatobacteraceae bacterium
ATGCTGGCCGAGATCGCCCTCGCGATCGAGCAGTCGGGCCTCGGCCATGCGGCGCGCTCGACCCTCTGGCTCTATCCGGCCGCGAACCTGCTGCACGTGCTCGGCGTCGCGCTGCTGGTCGGCGGCATCGCGGTGTTCGACGTGCAGGTGCTGCGCGGGCGCTGGGACGTCGCCGATATCGGGCGGTCCGCGATCCCCGTGGCGGCGACCGGGCTGGCCATTCAGGTCGTCTCGGGCGCCATCCTGTTCACGGCCGAGGCGAGCGCGCTGATCGGCAATCCGGCGTTCTGGACGAAGATCGCCGCGATGGGCCTCGGCCTCGCCAATGTGCTGCTGTTCCATGCGCTCTACGGGCGGGCGCTGCGGCGCGACGCGGCGATCAGGGGCGCGCGGCCGCTCGCCGCGGTCTCGCTGCTCTGCTGGGTGGTGGCGCTGATCGCCGGGCGCGCCATCGCGTATGTCTGAGATTTGCCGGGCCGGTTAGCATTTCCTACATGTTCGCGGTGCAACGTCGCCCCGCGAGCCCGTCCGGCGGCCCGGTGCCCGCATTCCGCGTAACCCGCGTTCCGGCCCGCCAGCGGATCTCGCAGATGAGCGAGCGATCGGCGCCCCGCGCGGCGGCTTCCGATATCTCGGACTGGAGCCTTTCGGGGCTGTCGCCGCGCTGGATCGCGGTCGCGATGGCGCTGCTGCTGCTCGCGCCGGTCTGGCTCGTCCAGGTTGTGCCGACGCAGGACGGGCCGATCCATCTCATCCAGGCCGACATGATCGCGCGCTTCGGTTGGGGCGGGACGCTGGCCGAGCCGGTCGCGAGCTTCTACCAGTGGAACGCGCGGATCGAGCCGAACTACAGCGTCTACGCGCTGCTCGCGGTGCTGATCCGGCTCGCCGGCGATCCGCTCCTCGCCCAGAGCCTCTATCTGACGCTCTACGGCGCCTTCTATGCGCTCGCGGCCTTCTGGGCGGCGCGGGCCGAGACGGAGCGGCCGCTGCTGCCCTTCCTGCTGCTGCTGCCGGTGGCGTTCGGGCTGTTCATCCATTTCGGCTTCTTCAACTATGCGCTGGGCTTCCCGGCCTTCCTCGCCTTTGCGGCGCTGTGGCGGCGGATCGGCGAGCGGCGTTCCGCCGGGACCTTCCTGCTGATCGCGGCGGCGCTGTTCCTGCTCGGGCTGACGCATCTCTCCACGCTGGTCGCGGCCTGCCTGCTGCTGGCGGCCGGCGGGCTCGCGCGGGCGATCGCGGCGCTCGGGCGGGAAAGCGCGGGCGCGACCCTCCTGCGCCTCGTCAAGGACGGCGCCTTCGCGCTCGGCGCGGCGGCGCCGGCGCTCGGCCTCGTGGTGGCGTTCCTGATCGCCTATCCGTCGGCGACTGTAGAAGCGGCCAATCTCGCCTATTCGATCCGCTCGGTGGCGCGGCGGCTGCTCCTCCTCGAATACCTGTTCAGCTTCACCTGGTGGGAAGTGATCGCGCTCGCGCCCGTGATCGCCGCGATGGCGGCGGCCGCCGTGCTGGCGCTGCGGCGCTGGCGGACGGGCGACCTCGTCTGGCCGGTCTTCGTGCTGCTGGTGCTGCTGGTATCAGTGCTCGACCTGAAGACCGCGCAGGGCGTGCCGCTCGCGGAGCGGCTCGCCGCCTATAGCTGGATCGGGGCCGCGCTGGCGATCGCCTCGCGCCAGCCGGGCGCGAAGCTGGCGCGGGCCCTTTCGATCGCCGCGATGCTGGCGCTCGCGGCGCAGAGCGGCGTCAGGCTCCTCGCCTATCAGAGCTGGGCCGGAACGACGGAGGCGGTGCTCGAGGCCGGCCGGCGCAATCCGGGCCAGACCTTCGCGGGCGTCGATCTCAACGGCAAGTTCAGCGCCTACTACGCTTGGCGGGTGCAGCCGGGCGTGCATATCCACCAGCTCGCGGCGCTCAGCGCGCAGGGCGTCGGGATGGGCTCGTCGCTGCCGTCGCTGCGCTATTACGGCTACTATCCGCTGCGCTACGTGCCGGATCAGGATTTCCTGTTCGCCTGGCCGAACTGGGAGGAGAAGCCGGAGGCCGGCTCGCTGATCCCGTTCCGGCAGGCGCATAAGGGCGCGCCCGGCGTGCTGATCCTGCTGGCGCCGCCGGCCCGCGCCGAGGCGCTGAGGGTGCTGCACGGCTTTGCGCGCTGCGCCGCGCCGACGCCCGATTCCCGGCCGCTGCTGATCTGCGCCGACGGCCCGTAGGTTCAGGCGCCGGCGCGCCGCCGGAAGGTGATCGAGCGGTGGCCGACGAAATTGGCGATCGCGCCGATGCCGATCGCGGCGCCATGCGCCAGCGCCTCCGCGAGGGAAAGCGGGAGGCCGGCCAGGACCAGCCCCTTGCGCAGCGCCAGTGAGGCGCCGAACACCACGACGGCGCTCGCCGCGTTCACGGCGACGAAGCCGAGGAGCTGATCGCGCAGGCTGCCGGCGCGTTCGCGCCAGACGATGCCGCGATAGAGCAGGAAGCCCGCCGTCATGCCGATCAGATAGGCGAGGATGACGGCCGCTTCGAAGGGCAGGGCGAGCGACAGCGCGATCCGCGCCGCCCAGTTCACGAAGGCCGCGAGACCGCCGCAGACCAGGAACCGCGTGGCTTCCGCGGTCAGCGCCATGGCAGCGCCCCGCCGAGATAGGCCGCGAGGAAGGCGAGGCCGAGCGCGGCGCCGAGCTGCAGGCTGACCTGGTCGCGGATCGCGAAGGCGACCGGATCGTCGTCGAGCTCGCCGCGCTGCGACAGAAGCCAGATCCGCATCTGCCAGAGGAAGATGATCGCCGGCATCGCCCAGAGGAAGCCGGGCGCCGAATACTGGCCGGCGCGGAAGCCCTCGGCCATCAGATAGAGGATGAGGATGAGCACCGAGCTCGCGACCGCCGCGAGGCCGAGGCCGAGCAGCAGCGGCTCGTCGGCCGGCCGGTAGCCGCGTCCGTTGACCTCGCTGCCGTTGAGGCGGGCGCGGGCGAGCTCGGTGTGGCGCTTGGCGGCCGAGAGCGAGAGGAACAGCGCCATCGAGAACACGAACAGCCAGGGCGAGAGCACCGTGCCGATCGCCACGACGCCGATGAACAGGCGCAGCGTGAAGAGGCCGGCGAGCAGCGCGAGGTCGAGGATCGGCACCTTCTTCAGGCCGAGCGAATAGCTGAGCGTCACCGCGACATAGAGCAGCGTCGCGAGCAGCACGCCCGTGCCGGCCAGGGCCGCGAGGCCGAGCCCGGCCGCCAGCAGCAGCGGCGTCGCGAGAAGGGCGTCGCGGATCGGCAGGGCGCCGCTGGCGAGCGGGCGCTCCTGCTTCGACCAGTGGCGGCGGTCGCTGTCGAGATCGACGAGATCGTTGACGAGATAGGTCGCGGAGGCCGCGAGGCCGAGACCGAGAAAGGCGAGGCCGGCGGCGAGCCAGGCGTCGGGCTTGCCGACGACGCCAGCGAGCGGGATCGGCGCGAAGATCAGCGCGTTCTTCGCCCATTGCTTCAGGCGCAGCGCCCGCGCCCAGATCGCGATGGCCGGCCGGCGCTCGGCGAGGACGGTCATCGGCTTGCCGAGCGCCTCGGCGCCGGCGAGAACCGCGGCGGAGCCGCGCACCACCGTGATCGCCTCGGCGGCGGCGAAGACCGAGAGGTCGGCGGCGCTGTCGCCCGCATAGTCGAAGCCCTGCGGGAAGGCGGCCTTGAGCGCCTCGGCCTTGGCGGCTCCTTTCAGATTGAGGCCGCCCTGGCTCGCCATCACGCGGGTGATGACGGGAAACCGTTTCGCGACGGCATGGGCCAGACCTTCGTCGGCGGCGGTCGCCAGCACGATGGCGCGACCCTCGGCGGCGGCCTTCTCGGCGAGATCGAGGATCCGCCGGTCGACCGGCAGGGTCGAGACGTCGAGATCGGCGTGGCGCGCCAGCCGCGCCTTAAGCAAGGCCCGGCCCTGAAGGAGCCAGACCGCCAGCGCGAACAGCATCAGGGGATTGCGGCGCAGCAGCCGGGCGACGCATTCGAACAGCATGTCGGTGCGCAGCAAGGTGCCGTCGAGATCGAGGACGAGCGGCCGCAGGGTGCCGGCGGCCGGCGGCAGGGTGTCCCGGATCGGGCGCGGGGCGCGGGGCGCCCGCGCGGGCTTGCCCGCCAGCGGGATCGAAGGTGTCGCATTCCGGGACATCGCGAGGTCCTGTCGCCTGTTTCGGGCAGGGCCTCGCAAGAGAAGGGCCAGCGCTGCCGACATGGGCGGGAGCGCTGGCTAAAGGAATATAATCCTTGACAGGACAGCGCTGCTCTGCTAGGATTCAAGCATCGTCGCGACATGCGGGTGCAGGCCGATCCCGCGAACCCGGCCGCTCGGAGGGAGCCGGCTCCGAGGAATTGCCGGCGCCGCTATACCGCGCCGTCGTTGCCGGCCCCGCAGATCAGGGCGCAGACATGCTGGCCGGCGATACCCTGCAGGCGGCCGGAGCGCAGGGCGGCGATCGAGGCGGCGCCCGAGAGGTCGGCCGCGATGCCGAACTCGAACCACAGCCATTTGGCGGCCTCTTCCATCTCGTCATCGGAGACGAGCTCGATCTCGCCGACATTGGCGGCGACCGCCTCGTAGATCGGCTGGTCGGTCCGGCGGCACGACATGGTGGCGACGCGGGTCGTGACGGTGTCGAGCGTCACGAGGCGGCCGGCGTCGAGGCAGGCCTTCAGCGTCGGCGAACCCGTAGGCTCGATGCCGATGACGCGGGTGCCCGGCTTCCTCGCCTTGATCGCGGTCGAGAGGCCGGTGATCAGCCCGCCGCCGCCGATCGCCACCAGGATCACGTCGACATCCGGCATGTCGTCGAGGATGTCGAGGCCGAGCGTGCCCTGGCCGGCGACCACCGTCCGATCCGCGAAGGGGTGGGCGTAGGTCGCGCCGGTCTCCTCGGCGTAGCGGAGCGCGGCGGCGTTGGCCTCGTCCCAGACATGGCCGACGATCTCGATATCGGCGCCCCACAGCTTCAGCTTGGCGACCTTGTCGGCGACGACGTTGGAGGGGAGGTAGATCTTGGCGGGCACGCCCAGCACATGCGCCGAGCGCGCGATGGCGAGGCCGTGATTGCCGCCCGAGGCCGTCACGACGCCGCGCGCGAGCTCCTCCTGCGACATCGACAGCAGGCGGTTCATGGCGCCGCGCGCCTTGAAGGAGCCGGCCGCCTGGAGGAGCTCCAGCTTCAGCGTGACGCGGGCGCCGGAGGCATCCCGCTCGCGGGTCTGCGTCATCGGCAGGATCGGTGTCTTGCGGATATAGGGGGCGATGCGGGCGCGGGCGGCGTCGATATCGGCGATGGTGATCACGTCAGGCTTCCCTCATAGGGCGACGCGACGATGAGGCAGCAATTGCCCCCGCGCACGCGGCCCGGCTGACGGCGGCCGTAGAGGATGCCGTCGGCATTGTAGTGCACGGTATCGGGTATCCGGGTCGGATCCCAGCTCTGGTGGATGCGGCCCGCCGGCTGGCCGGCCGAGACGCGCGTGCCGAGCGGGTGGAACCCTTCGAAGATGCCGTCCTGCGTCGCGTAGACATAGGCGGCGGTGCCGGGCAGCTCGAGGATCTGGCCGTCGCCGCGCCGCGCCTCCGGCGTCGCGCGCTTCACGACGCCGTGGTGGTCGAGGACATTGGCGACGCCGCGCCGGCAGATGGCGAGCGCCTCGAGGCTGACGGTGCCCTGGCCCGCCATCTCGGTGCCGACCGTGACGAGCCCGGCATCGACCGCGGCGGCGGTCGCGGTGCGCGGCTCGCCGAGATTGGAGATGACGACCGTCATCGGCGCGTCGAAGGCCTGCACGGCCGCGATGTTCCTTCTGTGCAGCGCCGGGTCGGCGGAGGGCTCGATGATGGCGCTCGGCAATATATCGAGCGAGGAGCCGCCGGAATGCAGGTCCATGAAGGCGTCGCCGAGCGGAAAGATATGGTCGGTGAGGAAGGCCGAGATCTGCTGCGTGATGGTGCCGCGCGGATCGCCCGGAAAGGTGCGGTTGAAGTTCAGCCCGTCGACCGACGAAGTGCGTTTGCCGGCGATCACCGCATGGACGTTGATGGCCGGCATCAGGATCAGCCGACCCTCGACGCGGCCGGGATCGAGGTCGCGGATCAACTCGCCGATGGCGATCGGACCCTCGTATTCGTCGCCGTGATTGCCGCCCTCGACGATCACGGTCGAGCCCGTGCCGTTCTTGATCACGGCGATCGGGATGCGGGTCGCGCCCCAGGCGTCGTCGTCCGGGGAATGCGGGATCA
>JBDHTH010000174.1:0-6233 GCA_039808545.1 Phreatobacteraceae bacterium
GATATGTCGATCAATCTCCAGATGCAGGAACGGCCGGAACTCGTCCCAATGCTTCAAGGCATGAATGACGATCGTCGGGGCGAGTTGAGGGCCGTAAGTCTCGGCCAAGCCCGACAATACACCGAATTGCTGGCGGGGGATCGGTAAGCCGTTTTTTTCGCACCAGGAGGCTATGATCTTGGCGGCTAAGCGTTCGGTCATCGGCGGCTTCTCGCCGGCCGCCAGCACCCGCAGCAGCGTCACCTTGACGCCTTCAACTGTCGCTATGTCGAAGTGGATCGGCCGCGACTTCTGCAAGTCACGGATCGTTCGCGTATCCACCTTGAGCTTTTCGGCCCAATAGGCCTGAGGCCGGGCGGCCCATAGCTGCCCGTCATGCTCATAGGGGGTGGTTTCGATTTCGGCCGCTATCAGCTTGCAGAGCTGGTTGTGCCGATCTTGTTTATCCGCACGCATCCTCGCATCTCGCGAGCGCCTTGATTGCATTTATGCAAGATACTAGGATGCGATTGGTAAGTTCGCAGTAGCATCCCTCAGGCCCCCGCTGGCGCAATCGGCAGGGGGCCTTTCTTTATTCAGGCTCCGGCGACTCGCCCGGAACCGGCAAGGAATTTCTTAGGGGTTTGCACAAATCTAGCAGGCCCCATAGTGCTATCTATAAAGTCTTATGGGGTCGATCGCCAAGCATTCAAGCGGGCATCAAAAACACTGACACGCGCCTGACACGCAATATCCTAAAAATATCAATGATTTCAATGAGCGCTAAATTCACGTTTGGTAGCGTTTGCTAGCGTTTTTTGTTGGCGTTGCTGGATTTCAGGCCCCTTGACATCGTAGGGGTCACAGGTTCAATCCCTGTCGCGCCCACCATTCAGCCGCAGATTCTCCTGGTTGCCGGCGTCGGCTTCGTGATTGCGGCCTTTCCGCAGACCATGCCGGCCGTTCGCGTGCTGCCGCGCGAGGCAAGGTCCTAGATGACGGTTAACCTTTCGCGTGCTTTCCTGCGGGCGAAGCGTTTTCCGGGACCTCTCTCGATCATGGATGATCCGCCGGCCACGCAGCGGCTCCGCCCCATTACCGGACAATTCCGCGACGCGGTGACGGAGCGCGATTTCCGCGCCTCCGTGCTGCGCGACATGCAGCGCAACAGCCGCACCGCGCTGATGATCGCGGCCGGCCTCACGCTGATGTTCGGCATATCGGACTACAATTTCCTCGGGCACTCGCCCGAGCTCTACCAACTCCTCGGGCTGCGGATCGTCATGGCGGGCGGATGCATCGCGCTCGGCCTGATCCTGCATGGCTCCGACGCGCTGCTGGTCCGCCCCTGGCTCTACAGCGTCGCGCCGCTGCTGATCGCGACCGGCTGCATCCTCATCCTCGGATTGCGGCCGAACACGCTGCCGACGATCCTCACGGCCGTCATCGTGGTGGTGATCGGCCTCTATCTGTTCGTGCCGAACCTCGTCTCGGGGATGATCGCGGCGAACCTCTACCTCACGGCCGGCTTCCTCGCGGGCGCCTGGTACTGGGCCGGGCTCGGGCCGGTCGCGCTGCTGACGATCGCGCTGCTGCTGCTCCTCGCCAACATCGTCGGCTACGGCGTCGCGCTGCGTCTCGCCCGGCTCGAGCGTGAGCATTTCGCGCTGCTCCAGGCCGAGCGGGCGTCCAAGGAGCGGCTGCTGGAGGAGGTCGCGGGCCGCGAGATCCTCGAGCGGCAATTGCGGACCATGGCCGAGACCGACGAGCTGACGGGGCTCAGCAACCGGCGCCATTTCACCGAGACCGCGGCCGCGGCGCTGGCGCTGGCCCGCCGGCGCGGGATCCCGATGAGCCTCTGCCTGATCGACGTCGACCACTTCAAGGCGATCAACGACGCGTGGGGGCATGCGGTCGGCGACGAGGTGCTGCGCGAGGTCGGCCGGACCTGCCAGCAGGCGGTGCGGCAGGGCGAGCTGTTCGGCCGCTTCGGCGGCGAGGAATTCGTCGCGGCCTTTCCGGGCTCGAATGCGGAGCGGGCGCGCGACATCGCGGAACGGCTGCGCGAAAGGGTGGAAGCGCTGCGCTTCGGCGACGCGCTGGCTGGGCTCCGCGCCACCGTGACGATCGGCGTCGCGGAAGTCGAGGCCGAGGAGGAGGGCTTCGAACCGGCGCTGAAGCGGGCGGACGACGCCCTCTACCGGGGCAAGCGCGCAGGTCGCAACACCGTGCGTGTCGGAAGGCTCGGCGAGGTGGGCTGAGCGGCCCCCGCATGGCCTCGGGCGCGGCGCCTGAAGCGCGGCGGCCGGCGGATGCCCATAAGCCGCGATGCGTGACAATCCGTCTGGACAGGGTCGCGGGCAGCCTCTATAAGCGCGCCGTTCGCAACCGGCCGTCGGCCCGGACGCGCGGGCCCAGGTAGCTCAGTTGGTAGAGCATGCGACTGAAAATCGCAGTGTCGGTGGTTCGATTCCGCCCCTGGGCACCACTTCTTCTAAAATATTGAAATATCTCAGCTTTTCGCTTTATCTCCGTGGCGAGGGATAGGGCGCAGATTCTGGCGCCGCCGGGGCGCGGCGCGATCCTCAGTTGCAGGTCGTGCGCTGGCTGGCGCAGAGCTTTTCGCCCGCGATCTCCGGATTGAGCCGGCCTTCGATGGTTTTTCCCCGCTAGGTGGCGCACAGGCGCAGGGCGCGGTCGTCACAGTCGAGAAAGCTCGCCGGGATCTCGGCCGTCCTCTTGCTTGCTGCGACTTCCGATGGTCGACCGCGATCGCTCAGATCGGGCGCAGCACCCGCCGCAGGAAATCCTGCGTGCGGGCATGCGAGGGCGCGCCGAGCACGTCGCGCGCCGCGCCTTCCTCGACGATGACGCCGCCGTCGAGGAACAGCACCCGGTCCGCGACCTCGCGCGCGAAGCCCATCTCGTGGGTCACGACCAGCATGGTCATGCCCTCCTCGGCGAGGCTCTTCATCACGGCCAGCACCTCGCCGACGAGCTCGGGGTCGAGCGCCGAGGTAGGCTCGTCGAACAGGATCGCCTTCGGCTGCATCGCGAGAGCGCGGGCGATGGCGACGCGCTGCATCTGGCCGCCCGAGAGCTGGCCCGGATAGTGCTCCATCTTGTCGGCGAGGCCGACGCGGGCGAGCAGCGCCTTGCCGCGCTCGCGCGCCTCGGCGGGCGGCTCCTTCTTCACGTAGATCGGCCCCTCGACGACGTTCTCGAGCGCGGTGCGGTGCGGGAAGAGGTTGAAGCGCTGGAACACCATCGCCATGGCGGTGCGGATGCCAGTGATCGAGGGCTTGTCGCGCTCGACCCGCTCGCCCTCGACCAGGATCGTGCCGCCCTCGTAGGATTCGAGCCCGTTGATGCAGCGCAGGATCGTCGACTTGCCGGAGCCCGATGGGCCGATCAGGCAGACCACCTCGCCCTTGCGCACGTTCGCCGTGATGCCCTTCAGCACCTGATGGGCGCCGAAGCTCTTGGTGACGGCGTCGAGCACGATCATGGCGTTCGCGGGGGATGCGCTCATCGCTTCGCCTCCTTGCCGAAGCGTCGCTCCAGCCAGCCGACGATGCCGATCAGCGGCAGGCTCATGCAGAGATAGAGCAGCGCCACCAGCGAATAGACCGTCATGTTCTTGAAGGTGGAGGAGGCGATGAGCGAGCCCTGCAGCGTCAGCTCCGCGACCGTGATGGTGGAGGCCTGCGAGGAATCCTTCAGCATCATGATCATGATGTTGCCGTAGGGCGGCAGGATGATCCGGATCGCCTGCGGCAGGATGACGCGGCGCATCATCAGGCCCCAGCCCATGCCGATCGACTGCGCGGCCTCGATCTGGCCGTGGTCGATCGCCTCGATGCCGGCGCGGAAATTCTCCGACTGATAGGCCGAATAGGCGATGCCGAGGCCGATGATGCCAGCCTGCAAGGCCGAGAGCTTGAGGCCGAATTCGGGGAACACGAAGTAGATGTAGAAAAGCTGGACCAGGATCGGAATGCCGCGCAGGCCGTTTACGACGATCTTGGCGAGGATCGCGAGCGGCGCGATGCCGGAGACGCGCATCAAGGCCCAGACGAGTCCGAGCGCGGTGGAGAGGGCGAGCGAGCCGATCGTCACCAGCAGGGTGAATTTCAGCCCCTGCAGCAGCAGCGGCATGAATTCGACGGCGTCACGCAGGAAGGACTGCATCGGGCGCAAACCAGCGAAGGGGCGACTCGGGGAGACGCCGCGTTCCGGAACGGGTGGGAAGGCGGGGAAGCGTGCCTTGCGCGCTCCGCCCGCGGCCGGAGGATGCCGGTCCTTCGCGGCGAAGGACCGGCGCTAAAGCCTCAGTCGAGGCCCCATTTGGCGAGGATCTTGGCGAGCGTGCCGTCGGCCTTGATCTTGGCGAGGCCCGCATTGACCTTCTTGAGGAGCTCGCCATCGCTCTTGCGGACGCCGATGCCGACCGAGCCGGGCACGACCGGCGTGTAGGACTTCACCAGGCGGACATTCGGGAACTGGCCCTGCTTCAGCGTGTAGGCCATGATCGGGGCATCCGCGAAGGCGGCCTGGATGCGGCCGGCATTCACGTCCGCCAGGATGTCGGGCGAGGTCTTATAGAGCTTCACCTCGGGGAAGAACCCCGTCTTCTTGAGGGCGTCGACATAGGCGGTGCCGAGCTGGGCGCCGACCGTGTAGCCCTTCAGATCCTCCAGCGACTTGTAGTCCTTGGTGTCCGAGGTCGGGACCAGCAGCCCTTCGCCGTAAGTGTAGATCGGGTCGGAAAAGTCGATCACTTCCTGCCGCGCCGGCGTGATGTACATGGCGGCCGCGATCAGATCGATCTTGCTGCTCGTCAGCGAGGTGACGAGCGTCGAGAACTGCATGCCTTCGATCTCGACCTTGAAGTCGGACGCGGCGGCGATCGCCTTGACGATGTCGACCATCACGCCCTCGATCGTGTTGGTCTTGGTGTCGAGGAAGGTGAAGGGGCTGCCGGTCGGGGTGGAGCCGACCTTGAGAACCGATTGCGCCCGCGCCGGCACGATGCCTCCGACGAGAAGCCCGGCCGCCATGGCGGACAGAAAGGTTCGACGTTCCATCGAGAGATCCCCCTTCGCTCGGGCCGGATCCTCGTCCGGCCGAATTTCACATGTTGGACGATACGACCATAGCGCGACCTTGCGGGCAAGCGGACGGCGCCCGATCGCCTGGCCGCGTGGTGGAATCTGCCGCGCGGCGGAGAAAATCGCGTGGAATATTCCTTCTTCCTCTTGCTAGGCTCCTTACCGGCACGCGGAGGAAGACGGGACAAATGCGGGCTCGACCGGTCAAGCAGCTCGACAGCTATCGGCTCATCGCCCAGCCGATGACGATGGACGACATTCCGCGGCTGCATGAATTGTCGATCGGCGTCGGCTGGCCGCACCGTCCCGAGGACTGGGCGCTCGCCATCGCGCTCGGCCAGGGGATCTTCGCGGCCGACGAGATCGGGCGGGTGGTCGGCTCGGCCATGTGGTTCGCGGCGGGCGAGGACCTCGCGGTGATCGGCATGGTGATCATCACGCCGCGCCTGCAGGAGCATGGCGCCGGCCGCTGGATGATGGACCATATCCTCGAGGCGGTCGGCTCGCGCGACATGGTGCTGAACTCGACCCGCGCGGCCTTCCGCCTCTATCTCTCGCTCGGCTTCAGGCCGGGGCTGACGGTCTGGCAGCATCAGGGCGTCGTGACCGGCACGCCGCCGGTGCCGCCCGGCGCGCGGCCGATGCGGCCGGCCGACGAGGCGGCGATCCGGGCGCTCGACGTCGCGGCCTTCTCGGCCGAGCGGCGCGCGCTGTTCGACACGCTGCTGGCGGTATCGGAGGGAACCGTGATCGAGCGGGGGGGACGGATCGCGGGTTTCGCGCTCTGCCGCCGTTTCGGGCGCGGGCATGTGATCGGTCCGGTCGTCGCGGAGAGCGAGGCGGACGCGGTCGCGCTCGTCGCGCCGCATGTCGCGGCGCATGCGGGGGAATTCGTGCGCCTCGACACGCGCGAGCCGGAGGGGCCGCTGCGCGGCTATCTCACGGCGTCCGGCATCCGCTTCTTCGATACCGTGACGTCGATGGCGAAGGGCGGCGAGCGGCCGCGCCACAGCCCCGCGCATAGCTACGCGCTGGCCAGCCACTCGCTCGGCTGAGGTTCGGCCGGCCTCGGCCTCTAGCTCCTGGAATCGATCACTACGCAGCGTGATCTATATCATCCCCATGCCGCCGAGATCGGTGCCG
>JBDHTH010000175.1:0-6217 GCA_039808545.1 Phreatobacteraceae bacterium
ATGCGGCCGCCACCGCGCGCAATCATCCCCGGCAACACGGCGTTGAGCCCGTTGACGACCCCGCCGAGATTGACCGCGAAGGTCTCGTCGAACTCCTCCGGCTCGAAGGGCGCCACACGTATGGGGCGGTAGAGACCTGCGTTGAGAATCGCGAGGTCGATCGGCCCCGCTTCGGCCGCGAGCCCTTGCGCGGCCGCGACCATCCCGGCGCGGTTCGTGACGTCGCCGGCGAGCGGCAGGATGCATCCCGGCGCGCCTTCGGCCGCGACCTCGGCCGCCAGCGCCGCGAGATCGCCGCCTCGGCGGGCCGTCGCACCGACCGCCGAGCCCTCGCGCGCCAGCAGCAGCGCCAGCTCTCGGCCGATGCCAGAGCTCGCGCCCGTGATCCAGACGACAGGAAACTTCGCCATCCGCTCGGCCAGCCGAACCCTTCGAAAAACACGATAGAGAGCGGCACGACGGCGCCTTGTCCTCGCTCGGAAGCAAGGCTAGCCTCCGCGGCCCATAGTTCTCGCGCGCAACTCTAGAGATCTCCATGCCGATCGCCAATTCCGTCATCGACGCCATCGGCAACACCCCTCTCATCAAGCTGAAGCGCGCTTCCGAAACGACGGGCTGCACGATCCTCGCCAAGGCCGAGTTCATGAATCCCGGCCAGTCCGTGAAGGACCGGGCCGCGCTGGCGATCATTCGCGATGCGGTCGCGCGCGGCCAGCTCAAGCCCGGCGGCATCATCGTGGAGGGCACGGCCGGCAATACCGGCATCGGCCTCGCTGTCGTCGCCAACGCGCTCGGCTACCGGACTGTGATCGTCATCCCCGAGACGCAGAGCCAGGAGAAGAAGGACGCGCTGCGCCTCGCCGGCGCGAGCCTGGTCGAGGTGCCGGCCGTGCCCTTCGCCAATCCGAACAACTACGTGAAGGTGGCGGGGCGCATGGCCGAGAAGCTGGCCGCGACGCATCCGGCCGGTGCGATCTTCGCCAACCAGTTCGACAACGTCGCCAACCGGCAGGGGCATATCGAGACGACCGGGCCGGAAATCTGGGCGCAGACCGACGGCAAGGTCGACGGCTTCGTCTCGGCGGTCGGCACAGGCGGCACGCTGGTCGGCGTCGGCATGGCGCTGAAGTCGAAGAACCCGGCCGTGACGATCGCGCTCGCGGATCCGGACGGCGCAGCGCTGCACGCCTATTACACGACCGGCACGCTGAAGGCCGAGGGCTCCTCGATCACCGAGGGCATCGGCCAGGGGCGGATCACCGCCAATCTCGTCGACGCGCCGATCGACGTATCGTTCCGCATTCCGGACAGCGAGGCAATCCCGATCGTGTTCGAGCTGCTCGAGCATGAAGGGCTTTGCGTCGGCGGCTCGACCGGCGTCAATGTCGCGGGCGCGATCCGGCTCGCCCGCCATCTCGGGCCGGGCAAGACGATCGTGACGATCCTCTGCGATTCCGGCACGCGCTACGCCTCCAAGCTGTTCAACCCCGATTTCCTCAGATCCAAGGGCCTGCCGGTGCCCGGCTGGATCGATGCTCCGACCCGGATAGAGCCTGATTTCCAATGAGCGACTTGCCAGTGAGCGACTTGCCTGCCACCGAAACGCTGTTCCGCGACGACGCCTATCTGAAGGAGACGACCGCCAAGGTGCTCGCCGTCACCGAGCAGGGCGTCGTCCTCGACCGGACCATCTTCTATGCGCGCGGCGGCGGCCAGCCGGGCGACCGCGGCACGATGACCACCGCCGAAGGCCGCGTGCTGCCGATCGCGGAGGCGGTCTATGGCGACCCGCGCAGCCTGATCGCCCACAAACTCGCCGACGGCACGGCGCCGCCCCGGGTCGGCGAGACCGTCACCTTGACGCTCGACTGGCCGCTGCGCCATCGGCGCATGCGTATGCATACCGGGCTGCACCTGCTCTCGGTCGTGCTGCCCTATCCTGTCACCGGCGGCTCGGTCGGCGAGGACGAGGGGCGGCTCGATTTCGACATTCCGGAGGCCGGGCTCGACCGCGACGCCATCGAGGCCGAGCTCAACGCGCTCGTCGCCAAGGACGCGGCGGTGAGCGAGCGCTGGATCACCGATGCGGAGCTCGACGCCAATCCGGGGCTCGTCAAGACGATGTCGGTGCAGCCGCCGCGCGGCTCCGGCCGCATCCGCCTGGTGGAGATCGCCGGCCTCGACCTGCAGCCCTGCGGCGGCACGCATGTGCGCGCGACCGCCGAGATCGGTGCCCTGCGGATTTCCTCGATCGAGAAGAAGGGGCGGCAGAACCGCCGGGTCCGCATCGTCTTCGCCGACGCCTGAAGGAGTTTTGGCATATGGACGAACCCCGCTCCCGCCACATGGTGTCAACCGGCTGGCTCGCGGCGCGGCTTTCCGCGCCCGACATCGTCGTGGTCGACGCCTCCTGGTACCTGCCGGCGATGAACCGCGATCCGGACGCCGAATACCGCGCGGCGCGCATTCCGGGCGCCATCCGCTTCGACATCGACACGGTCAAGGACAGCGACACGACGCTGCCGCATATGCTGCCCTCGCCGGTGAAATTCGCCTCCATGGCGCGCAAGCTCGGCATCGGCGACGGCATGAAGATCGTCGTCTATGACGGGATCGGCCTGTTCTCGGCGCCGCGCGTCTGGTGGACCTTCAAGACGATGGGCGCGCGCGACGTCGCGATCCTCGACGGCGGCCTGCCGAAATGGCTGGCCGAGGGCCATCCCATCGAGGACGGCCCGCCGCGCCCGCGGCAGGAGCGGCATTTCACCGTGCGTTTCGACCATTCACGGGTGCGCGACATGGCGAGCGTGGCGCGCGCGCTGGAGACCGGCAGCCATCAGGTGGTTGATGCACGCCCGGCCGCCCGCTTCTCGGGCGAGGTTCCCGAGCCGCGCCCCGGCGTGCGCTCGGGCCATATGCCGGGCGCGCTCAGCGTGCCAGCCGACACGCTGGTCGCGGATGGGCGGCTACGGCCTGCGGACGAGATCCGCGCGGCGGTCGCGGCCGCCGGCGTCGACCCGGCGCGGCAGATCATCACAAGCTGCGGCTCCGGTGTTACCGCCGCGACGCTGCTGCTGGCGCTCGACAGCATCGGCCTTGACCGGAAGAGCCTCTATGATGGCTCGATGGCCGAATGGGGCTCCACCGCCGACATGCCGCTCGTGCATGGAGCGGCGAAGCCCGCGGCGAGCCGGCCGTAGACTTCGCTTTCACCGCCAGGGCCGCGCAGACGGCCCGCTTCTTTCCTGGAGGATCCCCGTGTCGCTCAAGACCTTCGTTTCGGCCGCCTTCCTCGCCACCGCCCTCGCGGCGCCGGCGAGCGCCCAGACCACCGTGAAGATCGGCTACGCGCTGGCGCCGACCTCGCATTACGGCGAGGCCGGCAAGGTGTTCGCCGAGGAGCTCGCCAAGCTCACCAGCAACCGCTTCAAGGTCGAGCAGTTCCCCTCGAGCGCGCTCGGCGGCGAGCGCGAGATGATCGAGAGCCTGCAGCTCGGCAATCTCGACATGGTGGTGACCTCGACCGGGCCGGTCTCCAACTTCGTGCCCGAGGTGGCGATCACCGACATCCCGTTCCTGTTCCGCGACACCCAGCATGCGCGCGCCGTGCTCGACGGCCCGGTCGGGCAGGAGCTGCTGTCGAAATTCCCCGCCAAGGGGCTCGTCGCGCTCGCCTGGGGCGAGCAGGGCTTCCGCCACCTGACCAACAACAAGCGCCCGGTCGTCACCCCCGAGGACCTGAAGGGGCTGAAGATCCGGACCATGGAGAACCAGGTGCATATGACGGCGTTCCGCACGCTCGGCGCCAGCCCCACCCCGATGGCCTGGCCGGAGGTGATCGGCGGCTTGCAGCAGGGCACGATCGACGGCCAGGAGAACCCGCTGTCGGTGATCGTCAACGCCAAGCTGAACGAGGTGCAGAAGTACCTCACGCTGACGCGGCACGTCTATTCGCCGGCGCTGATCCTCGTCTCCAAGCGCGTGTATGACGGGCTCTCGGATGCGGACAAGCAGGCCTTCCAGACCGCCGCCAAGACGGCCGCGACGGCGATGCGCGCCTATATCGACGCCGTCGAGAAGAAGGGTGTCGCCGACCTGAAGACGCAGGGCTTCCAGATCGTCGAGCAGGTCGACACCGCCAAGTTCCAGGCGGCGCTGACGCCCGCCTTCGCGGAATACGCCAAGAAGTTCGGCACCGAGCGCCTCGACGCGATCCGCAACGCCAAGTGAGCCGGCGCCGAACGCAACGCCTTTCCGGCCCGCGAGGCCGCGCCGCGTCGGCGGTCAACATCGAAGGGCCGGCGGGCCGCCGGCCGACATCGTCGCGGTCGATCCGTTAGCGAGAGCGCCCATGCTGCGTGCCATCGACCGCGCGATCATCGCGGTGAACCGGATGATCCTGATCCTGGCGCTCGGCGCCATGTCGGTGATCGTCTTCGTCAACGTGGTGATGCGCTACCTCACCAACGACTCGCTCGTCTGGGCCGAGGAGGTGGCGCGTTACCTGATGGTGTGGTCGACCTTCCTCGGCATCGGCCTCGTGCTGCGCTATGGCGGGCATGTCGGCGTCGACAGCCTGCAGCAATCGGTGTCGTCCGGTCTGGCGCGGATCCTGCGCATCGTCTCCCTCTTGGTCGTCGGAGCGTTCTGCGTCGCGATGGTCTGGTACGGCTATCAATATGCCGATCGCACGCAGTTCCAGACCACCCCCGTCACCGAGATCTCGTTCAGCTGGGTCTCGGCCTCGGTGGCGGCAGGCTTCCTGCTGGCGCTCTGGCACCTTTTCGCGGTCGCCAGAGGCTATGCGCTGACCGGAAAATTCGAGGAATCGCCCGATGTCGACCTGACGCAGGCGGGCTCGCTGTGACGGTCGCGGTCCTCTTCGTCGGGCTGCTGGTGCTGCTGGCGATCGGCGTGCCGGTCGCCTTCGCGCTCGGCGCCGCGACGCTGGCGGCGATCTACACGCAGGGTCTCCAGCCGCTGAGCCTGGCGCAGAAGCTGCTGACCGGCATCGATTCCTTCCCGCTGATGGCGATGCCGTTCTTCCTGCTCGCCGCCGAGCTGATGACCGGCGGCGCGCTCGCAAACGTGCTGCTGCGCTTCGCCGCGATGTTCGTCGGCCACAAGCGCGGCGGGCTCGGCTACACCAACATCCTCACCCTCACCTTCTTCTCCGGCATCTCGGGCTCGGCCATCGCGGACGCGGCCGGCCCCGGCGCGATCCTGATCCGGATGATGCGGCAATCGGGCTATCCGGCGCCCTATGCGGCCGCGCTCACGGCCTCCACGGCGGTGGTCGGGCCGATCATTCCGCCGTCGATCATCATGATCATCTATGCGCTGCAGGACCAGAACGTCTCGGTGCTGAAGCTGTTCGTGGCCGGCATCATCCCGGGGCTGCTGATCTCCGGCTCGCTGATCCTCTACAATTGGTGGGCGTCGACGCGGCGCAACTTCAAGGGCGAAGGCGAGCGCCCGCCCCTGCCCGAGATGCTCAGGATCACCTGGCGGGCGCTGCCGGCGCTGTTCCTGCCGGTGCTGATCGTCGGCGGCATCCATGGCGGCGTGTTCACGCCGACCGAGGCCTCGGTCTTCGCGGTGTTCTACGCGCTCCTCGTCGGCATGTTCGTCTACGGCACGCTGACCTGGAAGATGCTGCCGAGCATCCTCGCGCGCTCCGCCCTGCTCACCGCGGCGGTGCTGCTGATCGTCGCGATGTCGGCCGCCTTCGCCTGGGTGCTGACGGTGATGCGCGTGCCGCAGGCGATGTCGCTGTGGATCGGCTCGCTCGGCCTCGATCCCCTCACCTTCCTGCTGGTGGTGAACGTCTTCCTGCTGATCTTCGGCATCTTCATCGAGCCGCTGCCGGGCGTGATGGTGCTGGTGCCGATCCTCGCGCCGATGGCCGCGGCGCTCGGCATCGATCCGCTGCATTTCGCGATCATCGTCATCGTCAACCTGACGATCGGCATGATCACGCCGCCGGTCGGCGGGCTGCTGTTCGTCACCGCGATGGTGGCGAAGATCTCGCTCGGCGAGCTCAACAAGGAGCTGTGGGCGATGCTCGCCCTGCAGATCCTGGTGCTCATGCTGATCACCTTCGTGCCGGCCTTCAGCCTCTGGCTGCCGGCGGTGATGAGCGCGCGTTAACTTCCGCCGATCCTTACGGATTCAGCCGAAAGGCGCTGCGCCTCGGCCTCGACATGCGTGACATAGA
>JBDHTH010000176.1:0-6175 GCA_039808545.1 Phreatobacteraceae bacterium
TCGACGATGTTGAGGGTCCGGCTCATCGTCGCGGCGGTGCCGCCGATGACGAGCGAAAGAACGCCGACGAGCAGGAAAGCGGTCAGCGCCTGCACCAGGGCGGAGGCAAAGGAGACGATGACGCCGCGCTTCAGCGTCTCCTCGTTGGCGAGGATATAGGAGGAGATCACGGCCTTGCCGTGGCCGGGGCCGGCCGCGTGGAAGACGCCGTAGAGGAAGCCGATTGTGACCAGCGGCAGCATGGCGCCGCCGCCCTCGCGGGCGGCGCGCACGGCGGCGGTCAATTGCCGGTAGAAGGCGGCCTGCTCGGTGAGGATCCAGCCGATGAAGCCGGTCGGCGCCGCGTTCGCGGGCGGGCGCGGCGCGCCGAAGGGGGCGCCTTGCGCAAGCGCGCCGCCGAGCGTCGCCGCCATGGCGACAAGGACGGCGAGCGCCAGAAGCGCCGCGCTACGCCTGTTCAGGGACATTTGACCGCGATGCGCGATGCGAACTGCGCCGCGAAGCCGCCGGCCGGATCGAGGTTCTGGAAGAAGGCCTCGGAGAGCTGCTGCGACTGCGGATCGGCCTTCGGCTTGGAATAGGCGACCGTGCAGGCGGCGGGCGCGCCGGCCGCGATCGCCATCGGCTTGTCGCCCTTGAAGCCGAAGGCGACGAAGAAGCTCGGGTCATAGACCTGGAAATCGGTCGCGACGCCCTTCAGCGGCAGCGGCGTCTGCAGCGGTAGCGTGAAGTTCAGCGTCAGGACGGCGCCGTCATGGTCGAGCCAGTAGTCGACCGGCTGCTGGAACGCCACGGGCTTGCCGTCCGCCTTCATGAAGGTGAAGAAATCGAATTCCTTCAGCGAGGTGACGTTGGTCTCGGCGAGCTCGGCCAGCTCCTCGCGCGACAATTTGCCGTCGCCGTTCTTGTCGAGGCCCTGCACCGCATAGCTGGAAAATCCCTCGTCGAAGGTCCAGCGATGCTTCACGGCCGTCAGCTTGCCGTCCGGCGAGACGACGAATTCGCCGGACGCCTGGAGTATGACATGCGGATGGGCTTCGGCCGACGGCGCGCCAGCCAGGCACGCAATGCCGGATGCGACCGCCAGGGCCGCGACGAACCGTCGAATCAAGAGAGCCTCCAGGCTGAGCCTGCGATGAGATATCGCAGGCCGATTCGGCGAAATAGGGGCAAAGGTTCGGTGGCGACGATCATCGCCCGACGCTTTACAGCTTCTCTGCCGTGCCGGACGAGGCTGGCAGGACTCTAGCCGCCGAACAGCTTGAAGCGCGGCTTCGGCTCGGCCGGCACGTCCTCCAGCCCCGGATCGTCCGGCGCATGCGCGAGCGGGAAGACAGCCGGGAGCGGTCGGGGCGGCCCGGCGGGCTTGGGCACCGCGTCGATCGCCTCGCCGTTGCGCGTGGCCGCGGCTGCCGGCGCAGCGGGCGGCTTGGCCTCCGACGGCTTGGGCGCGGCGTCATCCGCCACGGCGGGTTTCGGTGCCTCAGCCTCGGGCGCCTTGGCGGGCGAATCGGCGTCTGCCGCCTTGGCATCCGGTGCCTTGGCGTCCGGCTGTTTCGTCTCGGCTCCCTTTACGTCGCTTTCTTTGGCTTCCGGAAGCTTGATCGCGACGCTATCGACCGGAGCCTTCGGCGTCTCGACGACCTCCAGGCGCGGCCGGACGGGCTCGGGCGCGACGGCGGGCGCCGTTATGCGGTCGCGGATCTCGGCGAGCGGCGTCGGCAATGGCTCGGCCGGCTTCGTCTCGTCGATCTTGGTGACGATCGCCTCGGCGACGGTGGGCTTGGCGGCAACCGGCTCGGCCGGCGGCTCGAAAGCCGGGGCGGGAGCCGGCGGCAATGCGACCGGCGGCTCGGGCAGCGCGATGGTCGGCGGCTCGTCGGCGTCGGCGACGACGGCGTCGATCTCCGAGAGGCGGTTGCCGGCGCCGAGCGCGGCGAGCGGCACCTTCCAGGTGAAGGCGTCGAGCCGGCCGGTGAGGGGGGAGGCCGGCAGCCAGCGGTCCGAGACATAGCCGTCGGCCGTCCAGGCCGGGTCGGGCGCCGCGTTGACGGCGCGGGCGAGCCACCCGCGCGCCTTGGCGAGGTCGCCGGTCACGTCCTGCTCGAGCTTGGCCATCAGCAGGCAGACGCGCCCGGTCGGCTTGTCGAGCAGGGGCGCGAGCACCGCGCGAGCGCGCACGAAATCGCCCGCCTCGATGGAGGCGCGCGCCACCGCGAGCTTGCCCTCCGGCTCGTCGGTGACGATGCGGGCAAGCGATTCGGCCCGGCCGAGGCGGTCGCGCGCCGAATCGCCAAGCCGCGCATGCGTGTAGATGTCGGCGAGGTCCGGGTGCGGCGTCAGCCGCCAGGTCTGCTCGACGAGCTTGACGACGCGCCGCACATGGCCCTGCGAGGCGAGGATCCGCGCGGCGCGCACCGCCGCCGGCACGAGGTCGGGCGCCAGCTTGTGCGCCTCCAGCGCCAGGGCCAGCGCCTTGTCGTCGAGCACGCCGTCGGCGAGCGACTGGGCCGTCAGCAGCACGGCGCGCTGGCGGCGCGCGGCGTCGCGCTCGACGATGCCGGCGCGCGCATTGGCCTCCAGCGTCTTCAGCGCGCCGTCCCAATCGCCGTCGATCGTCTGCTGCTCGAGCATCGCCACGCCGGCCCAGGGGGCGGGCCGGCCTTCCGCGAGGGCGCGCTCCGCGTAGTCGCGGGCCGCCGCGGGGTCGTCGCGCCGGCGCGCCTCGATGAACAGGCCGCGCAGGCCGAGGGCGCGTGTCTCCTCATGGCCGAGCATCGCCTTGAAGGCGCGGTCGGCCTCGATGCGGTCGCCGCGCATCTGCGCGGTCTGGGCGGTCAGCAGCAGGGTCAGGGGCGCGTCGGCGTCGATCCGGCGCGCCTCGCTCGCCTGCCGCTCCGCGAGGCGCAGATCGCCCGAGCCGACCGCGAGCAGCCCGCTCGTCTGGGCGTGCATCAGCTTGTCGCGCCGCCGGTTGCGGAAGATCAGCGTCACGATGTCGGGCGTGCGCATGATCAGGCGGGCGATCGACCACAGCAGCACCGCCACCACGACGATCGCGAAGATCATCGCGGCGAGCGCGAAGACCGACATCTCGATATGCCGGCCGAGCCAGGTGATGGCGACGTCGCCGGGCTGGTCCGCGAACCAGGCGCCGGCCAGCGCCAGCAGCGTCAGGAGGACGAGGAAGACGACGATACGGGTCATTGCGTCACCGGCCCCAACGCGTCGCGCTGGATCTTGAGGGCAGCGTCTTCGGCATCGGCGCGCGCTTCCAGCCGCTGCGCGAAAGGCCCGGCCTCGGCCCGCAGATTGGCGGGCAGTTGCCGCCAGTCGCCGGCCGCCGCGATCACCTCGCCGCGCTTCAGCTTGGCCTCGACCCGGGCGAGGATCGCGTCGGGCGTCGCGCCCGCGACCTCGCCGGCCGGGCGGATGCGCACGACGCGCTCCGCATTGGCGAGCAGCCGGTCGAGAAAGCCGGCATCGGCCGCCACCTTCGCCTGCGTGAGGCGGCTGGCGATGGGCGCGAATTCGGCCGCGAGCGCTGCCGGGGTCGGCGCGCCCTTCTCGGCGAAGGTCGCGAGGGCGGGCGTCCTGGCGGCGGCGACGCCCGCCGCCTCCAGGGCCGCGAGCTCGGCCTTGTAGGGCGCGCCGCGCGCGATGGCCTCGCGCAGCGCGGTCGCGGCGACGTAGCGGGCCGAGCGCTCGTCGCCCTTGGCGACCTTGGCGACGCGGTCCGCGATGCCGCGCAGCTCCTGCTCGACCGTGCCGAGGCGCTGGTTGAGCGGGGCCGTGTCGGCCGGCGGCGGCAGGGCGGCGAGGCGCTGCACGGTCTCGGCGAGGCGGGTGTCGAGCTGGGCGACGCGCTCGGCGGTGGCGGCGTCCTTCAGCGTCGCGATGGCGCGCTCGATCACGGTCAGCCGCGCCTCGATCGCCGTGATGATCTCGGGGGCGGGCGGCTGCGCAACGGGCGCCTGCACCTGGACGGGCTCGGGGGCCGGCCTGGCGGCGAGCTCCTTCAGTGCCTTGTCGAGGGCGGCGGCGAGGGTGTCGAGGCCGGCCGTGCGGTCGTCGAGCGTCTTGAAGCGCTGCGCGAGGTCGGCCGGCACCTGGGGGCGGTCGCCGAGCTGCTTGACGCGCAGGTCGAGCGCCGCCAGCTCGCGGCGCAAAGTCGCGGCCTCGTCGGCGGCCTGGGACGGCCATTGGCCGTTCAGCGCCAGCGCATAGGAGAAGGCGAGGCCGGCCAGGCCGCCGAGCAGCGCCATCGCCAGCATGGCGGCGATCGGCATGCGCGCGGCGGCGGGCTCGGCGGGTGGCGCGGGTTTCGGCTCGGGCGGCTTCGCCGAGGCGGCGGCCGGCTTGACCGGGGAAGTGTCCGATTTCGCCGGTGCGGGGTCGGGCTTGGGCGCATCCTTCGCCGGGGCGGCCGGCGTGACCGGCTTTCCGAGTGGCTCGGTCGTTGCGCTCGCGGGCTTGGGGCCGTCCGGCGCCTTCGCCGTATCGGCCGGCTTGTCGACGGCCGGTTCGGGCGCCTTGGCTTCGGCGACCGGCTTGGCGGTGCTGTCGGCGGCTTTCGCGACAGGCTCGGATTTCGGCGCCTCGGGCTTGGCGGGCTCGCCGGCTTTCGCGGCGGACGGCGCGTCTTTGGCGGCGGCCGGCTCGCTGCGGCGGACCTCTTTCGCCTGAAGGTCGAGCGTGGGCTTCGGCGGCATGGCGCTCGCGGCCTTCGGCGTCTCCGGCCTGGCGCTGCCGGCCGGGTCGAGCTTGGAGCGGTCGTCCTTGCCGCGGTCGTCCTTGCCCATCATCGTCTCCTATAGATCGCCAGCGTACTGGCGTTATCCCTGGGCCCGGCGACAAGCAAGCATGGCCGGCGCGTCCAGGGCAAGACGCGAAGGCCGATCACCCGATCAGCGCCAGCAGGGCCGCCTCGGCCGGCGCCCTGGCGACATGGGGTGGGCGATGCGTCTTGCCAAGCGCCGCCGCGATGCGCGCCGACAGGCAATAGTGATCGAGACCCGCGACGGCCTCCGCGAGGCCGTGCTTATCGGCGAGCCCGGCCAGGATTTCGGCCGCGCGCGCCGAATAATGCAGCGCGGCGTCGATTCCGCCCGCGCGCAGGGCCTCGATCACCGGTTCGGGCAGGCTGGCGGCCGGTGCCATGCGGTAGATCGTCACGCCGTCGAGGCCGATCTCGTGGCGCGCCAGGAACGGGGCCAGCGAGAAGACGATCTCCTCGCCCGCGAGATGCAGCAGGCGCGTGCCGGGCGGCAGCGTCGCGGCGAGGCGCGCGCCGAGGTCCTCAGCGGAGCCCTGCGCGACCGTCTCGACCCGGACTCCGGTCGCCCGCAGCGTCCTGGCGGTCTTCTCGCCAACCGCATGGGCGGGCAGATGCGCGATCCGGTCGCGCTGCGGATGGGCGTGGAGCGCCGCGACGGCGCGCGGCGAGGTGACGACGAGGCCCTGCCAGCCGCCCGCGCCAAGCGGCGGAGCCAGCGATTCGGCGCGCTGCATCGGCGCGAGGCTCACCGCATGCCCGGCGGCGCGCAGCCGTTCGGCGGTCGTTTCGGCCTCCGGCAGGGGGCGGGTCAGGAGAAGTCGCATCGCGATAGGGAGCTCCGGATCATTGGACGCGGCCGCCCCGGCGGTGTACGTCCTCGGTGCGGCGCAGCATAGGCCTTCGCGGCGCCGGCGGGGAGAAGGCTGAAGCGATGCGGGTGCTCGGCATCGAGACGACATGCGACGAGACGGCGGCGGCGGTCGTCGCGCGCGAGGATGGCGCGGGCGTCATCCTGTCGAATGTCGTGCGCTCGCAGGTGGAGGCGCATGCGGTCTTCGGCGGCGTAGTGCCCGAAGTGGCGGCCCGTGCCCATGTCGAGATCATCGACCGGGTCGTCGCCGAGGCGCTGGAGCGGGCCGAGCTTTCGATCCATGACGTCGACGCCGTGGCGGCTGCCGCCGGGCCGGGGCTGATCGGCGGCGTCATCGTCGGGCTGACCTTCGGCAAGGCCCTGGCGCTCGCGGCCGACAAGCCGCTGATCGCGGTCAACCACCTGGAGGCGCATGCGCTCACGGCGCGGCTGACCGACAAGGTGGCGTTTCCCTTCCTGCTGCTGCTGGTGTCCGGCGGGCATACGGCGCTCGTCGCGGTGCGCGGCGTCGGCGACTACGTGACGCT
>JBDHTH010000177.1:0-6083 GCA_039808545.1 Phreatobacteraceae bacterium
CCTGGTGGAGGGCGACCGGCTGGAGCTCGTCAAGAACCCCGATTATTTCGAGGCGGGCCTGCCGAAATCCGACGCCGTGACGATCCAGATCATCCCGGAGGCGGCGGCGCGCATCGCGGCGCTTGAATCGGGCGCCATCGACATCCTCTGGAACCTTCCCTACGAGTCGGTCGACAAGTTCAAGAGCCACGCCAATGTGCGCGTCGACAGCGTCCCGACGCCGACCTGGGACGGCGTGATCCTCAACAACGAGAAGCCGCCCTTCAACGACGTGCGGGTGCGCAAGGCGCTGGCGCTGACGATCGACAAGGAGGCGCTGGTGGAGCTGGCGCTGTTCGGCCAGGGCGCGCCGACCTTCAGCCCGATCCCGCCGAGCCATCCCTATTTCAACAAGACGCTGAAGATCGGCGCCCCCGACATCGCCGCCGCCAAGAAGCTGCTCGCCGAGGCGGGCTTTCCGAACGGCTTCGAGGTGACGATGCAGGTGCCTCAGGAGCGCGAGCAGCGCGTGCGTCTCGGCGTCGCGGTGCGCGACATGGCGCGCGCCGCCGGCATCCGCATCAATGTCGAGCGCGTGCCGTTCGCCTCCTACGCGGCGAATGTCGCGGGCAAGGCGCAGATCTATGTCGATGGCTATTTCGCCCGGCCGACGATCGATACGGCGCTCTATCCGTTCTATCATTCGACCGGGAGCTGGAACCGCCAGCTCTGGCTCTACAAGGACCCGCGCGTCGACCAGGTGCTGGACGAGGCGCGCAAGACCAATGACGAGGCGCCGCGCAAGGCGCTGTTCGAGAAGTTCCAGGCCTATGTCGAGGAGACGGTGCCGGGCATCATCGCCTACTCGGCCGCGCATGTGAACGGCGTGCGCAAGGAGGTGCAGAACTTCCGCTCCACGCCGATGCAGTGGCTGGAGCTGAAGGACGTGACCGTGAAGCGCTGAGCGAGGAGCGCCGGGGAGGGCATCGATGGCCGCCTATATCGCGAGACGATTGCTGTTCGTCGTGCTCGTGCTCGTCGCGGTCTCGATGCTCGTCTTCGGCGCCACCGCGCTGCTGCCTGCCAATGTCGCGTATCTGATCCTCGGCCAGTTCGCGAGCCCCGAGCAGGTGAAGGCGCTGGAGCTGAAGCTCGGGCTGACCGATCCGGTCTATGTGCAGTACTGGCGCTGGGCGAGCGGCATACTGAGGGGCGATCTCGGGGAATCGACCCTGATGAACCGGCCGATCGGGCCGCTTCTGTGGGACGCGATCTCGAAGTCGCTGATCCTGACCCTCGTCTCCTTCGTCTGCATCGCGGTGATCGGGGTGGGTCTCGGGGTCGTCGCGGCGCTGAGGCACGGGCGCGCGCTCGACCATGGGGTGTCGATCGCCACATATCTTGGAATTGCAATTCCGGAATTCTTCTGGGCGATCGTCGTGATCCTCGTCTTCGCGGCCTGGCTCGGCTGGCTGCCCTCGGCCGGATACGAGCCGCTCTCGGCGGGTTTCGCGACCTGGGCCAAGCATCTCGTCGCGCCCGTGATGACGCTGGTCTTCGGCCATCTGGCGCATGTCTCGCGGCTGACCCGCTCCAGCATGATCGAGGTGATGCAGAGCCCCTATGTGACGGCGGCGCGCGCCAAGGGGCTGCCGGAGCGCGTCATCGTCCTGCACCATGCGCTGCGCAACGCGCTGTTGCCGACCATCACGGTGCTGGCGCTCGATTTCGGGCGGCTGATGGGCGGGATCGTGGTGGTCGAGACCGTGTTCGCCTATCCGGGCCTTGGGCGGCTGATCGTGTTCTCTATCCAGAACCGCGACCTGCCGACGCTCCAAGCCTCGATCCTCGTCGTGGCGGCGATCTACGCCCTCGCCAACCTGATCGCGGACCTGCTCTACGCCCGCCTCAACCCCAAGATCCGGTTCGGCCGCAATGTCGCCTGACGCTGCGCCCGAGAAGCCGCCGCGCCGGCCGATGTCGCTGCAGCTCAAGGCCGGGCTCCTGATCACGGGGACGATCGTCATTTTAGGGCTGCTCGCGCCCTGGATCGCGCCGCATCCCTGGGACACGATCTCGATGCGCACGCGGTTCCTGGCGCCGAACGCGACCTACTGGCTCGGCACCGACGAGTTCGGCCGCGACGTTCTGAGCCGCCTCCTGATGGGGACGCGGCTGTCGCTCGCCATGGGGGTGAGCGCGACGCTGGTGAGCCTCGCGATCGGCGTGCCGATCGGCCTCGCGGCGGGCTATTTCCGCGGCAGGATCGATGAGATCCTGATGCGCGCCGCCGACGTGCTGATGGCGGTGCCGCCGATCATGCTCGGCCTGCTGGTGCTGGCCGTGACGCCGCCTGCCCTGTGGAAGACGGCGCTCGCGGTCGGCTTCGTCTATGTGCCGCCGATCGCCCGCGTGGCGCGGGCCGTGACGCTGTCGCTCGCCAATGAGGAATTCATCCAGGCCGCCAAGGCGCGCGCCGAATCGACGCCCTACATCCTCTTCCGCGAGATCCTGCCGAACGCCTGGCCGCCCTTGATCGTGGAGGCCTCCTTGCGCGTAACCTACGCGATCCTGCTCGGCTCGGCGCTGTCCTTCCTCGGCCTCGGCGCGCAGCCGCCGAGCTCGGACTGGGGGCTGATGATCTCGGAGGCGCGCTCCTTCATCGACCGGGCGCCGTGGATCGCGCTCGCGCCGGGCTTCGCGATGTGCGCGCTGGTGATCGGCATCAACCTGCTCGGCGACGGGGCGCGCGAGCGCCTGGACCCGCGCCTGAAGGCGCGGATCGGGAAGGCGTGATGCTGAAGATCGAAGGCCTCACGGTTCGCTATCGCACGCCGGGCGGCGTCGTCGAGGCGCTGACCGACATCTCGCTGGAGGCGCCGAAGGGCAAGACGCTGGCGATCGTCGGCGAATCGGGGTCCGGCAAGAGCACCGTGGCGCTCGCCGCGATGGGCCTGTTGCCGGCCGAGGCGGGGCGGCCCGAGGGGCGCATCCTGTTCGACGGCGCCGATGTGCTCGCGATGGACGATGCGCAGAAGCGCGCCCTTCGCGGGGCGCGGATCGGCCTCGTCTTCCAGGACCCGTTCTCGGTGCTCAACCCCTCGCTCCGGATCGGCGACCAGGTCGGCGAGGGGCTGGTGCATCATCGCGGCTATACGCGCGAGAAGGCCTTCGCGCGGGCCGTGGAGCTGCTCGACGAGGTCGGCATCCTGAAGCCGGAGGCGATCGCGCGGGCCTATCCGCACGAGCTCTCGGGCGGCATGCGGCAGCGGGCGCTGATCGCCGGCGCGATCGCCTCCGAGCCCGACCTGCTGATCCTCGACGAGCCGACCACGGCGCTCGACGTGACGATCGAGGCGCAGATCCTCGACCTCCTGGAGACCATCCGCGCGCGGCGCGGCCTGACGATGGTGTTCATCAGCCACAATCTCGGCCTGGTGCGCCGCGTCGCCGACCGCGTCGCGGTGCTCTATGCGGGGCAGGTGGTGGAGGAGGGCGCGGCCGAGGCGGTGCTGCACCGCTCCATGCACCCTTACGCCAAGGGGCTGCTGGCCGCGATCCCGCGCCTCGGCCGCAAGCAGCTTCGCCTTGCGGCGATCCCCGGGCGGCTGCCGGATCTGCGCAAGCCGCCGGCCGGCTGCCGCTTCGAGCCGCGCTGCCCCTTCGCGGGGCCGGAATCCTGCGCGCCGCAGGTGCTGCGCACGGTTGGCGACCGCCAGGTGCGCTGCGCGCGCGCCGAGATCGTCAAGGATATGGCTTGGCCCGCGACCGCGATCGATCCGGTCGCGGCGGAGAATGCCGCGCCGCGCTCCGACGAGCCGGTGGTCGTCGCCGCCAATCTCTCCAAGCGCTTCGTGCTCTCGCAGGGGCTGGTCTTCGAAGGCTGGCGGCCGCGCCTTCGCGCCGTGACGACGACGGCGGTCGACGATATCTCGCTCGACGTCGCGGCCGGCGAGGTGGTGGGGCTGGTCGGGGAATCGGGCTCCGGCAAGACGACGCTCGGGCGCACCATCCTGCGCCTCGCCGAGCCGAATGCCGGCGAGATCCGCATCGCCGGCGAGGTCATCACGGGCAAGCCGCAGAAGGCGCTGGAGGGCATGCGGCGCACCGCGCAGATCGTCTTCCAGAACCCCGATTCCTCGCTCAATCCGCGCAAGACGATCGGCGAGCTGATCGCCCGGCCGATCGTCCGCTTCGGCCTCGCGCCGAAGGGGGAGGTGGCCGCCAAAGTCAGGGCGCTGCTCGACCTGGTGCGGCTGCCGGCGCATTACGCGGACCGCTACGCGCATCAGATGAGCGGCGGCGAGAAGCAGCGCGTCGGCATCGCGCGGGCGCTTGCCACCGAGCCGCGCTTCATCGTCTGCGACGAGCCCGTCTCGGCGCTCGACGTCTCGGTGCAGGCCGCGATCGTCAACCTCCTGGCGGATCTGCGCGACCGGCTCGGCGTCGCCTATCTCTTCATCTCGCACGACATCTCGGTCGTCGCGCATCTGGCGGACCGGATCGCGGTGATGAATCGCGGCAAGATCGTCGAGATCGGCAAGGCGGCCGAGATCATGAACAACCCGCAGCACCCCTATACGATCCGCCTGCTCTCGGCGGTGCCGACGGTCGATGGGCCGCGCCATCCGCGCGCGGCCGAGCCTCAGCCGTAGCGCGACAGGTTGAGCGCGCTGACATCGATCTCGGGCGTCTTGCCCGAGATCAGGTCGCTCAGCACGCGGCCGGAGCCGCAGGCCATCGTCCAGCCGAGCGTGCCGTGGCCGGTCGAGAGATAGAAGTTGTCGTATTTCGCCTTGCCGATGATCGGCGGTCCGTCGGGCGTCATCGGGCGCAGGCCGCACCAGAAGCTGGCGCGCGAGACGTCGCCACCCTTCGGGAAGAGGTCCGTGACCGAATGCTCGAGCGTGGCGCGGCGGGCCGGGCGCAGGTCGAGATTGTAGCCCGAGATCTCGGCCGTGCCGCCGACCCGGATGCGGTTCTCGAAGCGGGTGATCGCCACCTTGTAGGTCTCGTCCATGACGGTGGAGACCGGCGCGCCTTCGGCATCGGTGATCGGCACGGTGATCGAATAGCCCTTGATCGGATAGACCGGCAGGTCGATGCCGAGCGGCTTCGCCATGAGCGGGGAATAGCTGCCGAGCGCCAGCACATAGGCGTCCGCCGTGAGGATGCCGGCGCTGGTATGGACGCCGGTGATGCGGCCCGATTCGGTGGTGAGCCCGTGGATCTTGGTATCGAAGCGGAACTTCACGCCGCGCGTCGCCGCATGGGCGGCGAGCGCGTCGGTGAACATCTTGCAGTCGCCGGTCTCGTCGCCCGGCAGGCGCAGGCCGCCGACGAACTTGCCGCGCACATTGGCGAGCGCCGGCTCGGCCGCGATGCAGCCGTTGGCGTCGAGCACCTCGTAGGGAACCCCGAATTTCTTCAGCACCGTGATGTCGTCGGCGGTGCCGGCGAGCTGCTTCTCGCTGCGGAAGAGCTGGAGCGTGCCCTTGGCGCGCCCGTCATAGGGGATGTCGATCGCCTCGCGCAGCGCCTTCAGGCAATCGCGGCTGTATTCGGCGATCGGCACCATGCGGGCCTTGTTGATCGCATAGCGCTCGGCCGTGCAGTTGCGCAGCATCGCGAGCACCCAGCGGATCATCGCCGGATCGACGTTCGGGCGGATGACCAGCGGCCCGAAATGCATCATCAGCCATTTGACGGCCTTGATCGGCACGCCCGGACCGGCCCAGGGCGAGGAATAGCCGGGCGAGACCTCGCCGGCATTGCCGAAGCTCGTCTCCAGCGCGGGGCCCGGCTGGCGGTCGACCACCTCGACCTCGTGGCCGGCTTCGGTGAGGTAGTGCGCGGCCGTGACGCCGATGACGCCGCTGCCGAGGATCAGGATCTTCATGGAATAGCCCCCGCGTGGCGCCGATGTTAGAGGGCGCTATGCGCCGAGACAAACAGCATTCCTCGCGCCGATAAGCTACAGGCGGCGCAGTCTTTCTGCACCGCCTGTCCAATATCTCGTCCGGGCCCCGCCTTAGAAGGCCAGCTTGCGGGCGCGCTTGACCTGCGGAATCTCCTCGATCTTCGCGAGCAGCTCCGGCGTCACG
>JBDHTH010000178.1:0-6080 GCA_039808545.1 Phreatobacteraceae bacterium
CGTTCGGGCGCCTCCAGAGCGGTCCGGTCTCGATCCTGGAATGGATGGGGGCCAAGCATTCCAACACCAATGTCGGTCTCTATGCGCCGGACCTCGTGGCCGCCATGCCGGCGGGCTTCGCGGAAGCCGTGATCGCGGCGGCGCGGGCGGAGGGGCTTTCGTTCGACCTGCTGCGGCTCGCCAACCAGCCGGCCGATTTCGACGGGTTTCGCAGCCCTCTGCTCGATCTCGGCAGCGCGACCGAGACCGAGGGGCTGCCGCGCCGCCATTTCGGCGGGGAGCGGCGCGCCGAGGCGCTCGTCCAGGGCAAGCCGGCGAAGAATGCGCGGCGCAACTGGCGGCGCCTCACCGATATGTTCGGCTCCGCCGCAGTCCGCCGCGCCGAGGACGCCGCGACGGTCGCGGCCTGGATCGACATCTTTCGCGCGCAGAAGGCGGAGCGTTTCGCCGAGCTCGGCATCGTCGACGCCTTCGCGCCGGCCGGCACGCGCGAGTTCCTGCTCGCGGCGGCCGATCCCACCGCGCCGGGCGGGCCGGTCCTGGAGATCCACGCGCTGCTCGGCGGCGAGACGGTGCTGGCGGTCGCCGGCATCGTGGTCGGCCGGCGGCGGCGCTCCTGCGTGTTCCTCTCCGACATGGCGGGCGAGGTGAAGGCCATGAGCCCCGGCGTGCTGATGATGAACGAGATGGGCATCCGCGCGGCGGCGGAAGGTGCCGACAGCTACGACGCCGGGATCGGCCTGCAATCCTACAAGATGGCGATCTGCGACGCGGTCGATCCGGTTTTCGAGACGTATCGCGGCTATTCGCCGCTCGGCCGCCTGGCGGTCGCGGCGATGCAGGCCAAGGCCGACGCCAAGCGGCGCGTCAAGCAGTCGCCGATGCTCTGGTCGGTGGTGACGCGGCTGCGCAAGCTCCGGGCGCGCGACGTTCGCGCCGAAGACAAAGGCGCCGGCGGCGAGGCGGGCTGAATTCCGCCGGCGAGCTCGCTTGACCATGGCGCCCGCGAACGCTACCGCCGAGGGGAGCAACCTTCGGAGGCCTTCATGTCCATCGCATTGACGTTTCCCGGCCAGGGCAGCCAGGCGGTCGGCATGGGCAAGGCGCTGGCCGAGGCGTTTCCGGCGGCGCGCGCCGTGTTCGACGAGGTCGACGCAGCGCTCGGCGAGAAGCTGTCGACGCTGATGTGGGAGGGGCCGGAGGCCGATCTCACGCTGACCGCCAACGCGCAGCCGGCGCTGATGGCCGTCTCGATCGCGGCGCTGCGGGCGCTCGAAGCCGAAGCGGGGTTCGACCTCGCGCGTGACGCCGCCTTTGTCGCCGGGCATTCGCTCGGCGAGTATTCGGCGCTCGCGGCGGCCGGCGCGCTCAGCGTGCATGACACGGCGCGGCTGCTGCGCATTCGCGGCACCGCCATGCAGCGCGCCGTGCCGGTCGGGGTCGGCGCCATGGCGGCCATTCTCGGCCTCGACGCGGAGGCGGTCGCCAAGCTCGCGGCCGATGCGGCCGAGGGCGAGGTCTGCCAGATCGCCAACGACAATGGCGGCGGGCAGATCGTCATCTCGGGCCACAGGAGCGCGGTCGAGCGCGCCTCGGGCCTCGCCAAGGAGCGCGGCGCCAAGCGGGCGATCCCGCTGCCGGTTTCGGCGCCCTTCCATTGCGCCCTGATGCAGCCTGCCGCCGAGGCGATGGACGAGGCGCTCGCCGCGACCACCGTCAACGCGCCGAAGGTCCCGGTGATCGCCAATGTCGTGGCGGGTCCGGTCACGGCGCCGGAGGAGATCCGCCGCCGTCTCGTCGAGCAGGTGACGGGCACGGTGCGCTGGCGCGAATGCGTCGGCTGGATGGCCGGGGCCGGGGTCACGGTCTTCTACGAGGTCGGCGCCGGCAAGGTGCTTACGGGCCTCGTCCGGCGCATCGCCGACGGCGCGGAAGGCAAGGCGATCGGCACGCCGGACGATATCGCGGCCTTCAAGGCGTCCCGCTCGTAAGGCGCCGCGCTAAGCCGCCGCCATAGAAGGAGATTTCCATGTTCGATCTGACAGGCAAGGTGGCGCTGGTGACCGGCGCGACCGGCGGCATCGGCGGCGCCGTCGCCAAGGCGCTGCATGCGCGCGGCGCGACGGTGGCGATCTCGGGCACGCGGCAGGCGGTGCTGGAGGCCTTCGCGGCCGAGCTCGGCGCGCGCGTGCAGGTGGCGCCCTGCAACCTCGCGGACCCGGCCTCGGTGGAGGCGCTGGTGCCGGCGGTGGAGGCCGCGCAGGGGCAGGTCGACATCCTCGTCAACAATGCCGGCATCACCCGCGACAACCTCTTCGTGCGCATGAAGGACGAGGAGTGGAACGAGGTGATCGCCATCAACCTGACGGCCGGATTCCGCCTGGCGCGCGCCGCCGCCAAGGGCATGATGCGCCGCCGCGCGGGCCGGATCATCGGCATCACCTCGGTGGTCGGCGTCACGGGTAATCCGGGCCAGGCCAACTATGCGGCCGCCAAGGCCGGCATGATCGGCATGACCAAGGCGCTCGCCCAGGAGATCGCCTCGCGCAAGGTGACGGTGAACTGCGTCGCGCCGGGATTCATCGAGACGCCGATGACCGACGCGCTCAACGAAAAGCAGAAGGAAGGCATTCTCGGCGCGGTGCCGGCCGGCCGGCTCGGCACGGCCGCCGAGATCGCCGCGGCGGTCGTCTATCTCGCCTCCGACGAAGCCGCCTACGTGACCGGGCAGACGCTCCACGTCAACGGTGGAATGGCAATGATCTGAAAGGGTTAAGGGGTTTTTCAGAAGCCCTGTGGAGACCGGCGCGCGGCTGGCCAATGCGTCCAAAGTATGTTACGAGGCGCCGTTTCGCGCTGGGGGAGTAGCGTTCGGAAGGCTCGGAATCGCCGCTGCCGCGTGTTCGGCGCCGGCAAACGGGCCTTTGGTGATTTTTCCCGCGACATCGGGCTTACTTCCGGCTATCTCGGGAGCCGAAGCTCTATAGGATCAATCCGTTGCCGCGCGGCGGCGAACGAAAATCGAGGACGAATGATGAGCGATATCGCCGATCGGGTAAAAAAGATTGTGGTCGAGCGGCTGGGCGTCGATGCCGACAAGGTCACCGAGAAGGCGAGCTTCATTGACGATCTCGGGGCCGATTCGCTCGATACGGTCGAGCTGGTGATGGCGTTCGAGGAAGAGTTCAGCGTCGAGATCCCGGACGACGCGGCCGAGACGATCCTGACTGTGGGCGACGCGGTCAAGTTCCTGGAAAAAGCCGCCAAGGCGTGATTGTCTTGGTCCGGTGGCCGCGCGCTTCGGCGCGGCGGCCCTCCGGGCTTGCAGGCGATGCGAATTGATCGCATGGCTCCGGCAAGGATCGGAGCCGGTGCGATTCAGAATTCTCGAACGCGCCCGTCCGCCAGGAAGGGCGCGTTTTTGTTGTGAGTTTCGGGAACGCCGCTGATTGAAAAGCGGCGCCGTCAGGGCCTGCTCCCCTCAAACGGAATCGTTTGAAGGGTCAAGGCAGTCTCTATCTTCTTAGAATCGATCACTGCCCTGCGTTTTGATCGTTCGATCAAAACGCAGCGTGATCTAAGAAAAGCGCGAGTTGGGAGGCGATATGCGACGCGTCGTCGTCACGGGACTGGGGATGGTGTCGCCGCTCGGCACGGGGGTCGAGACGAGCTGGAAGCGCCTGATCGCGGGCGAGAGCGGGGCGCGCAACGTCGATACGTTCGACGTCTCGGACATTCCCTGCAAGGTCGTGTTCCCGACGCCGCGCGGCACGGGCGCCGGCGAATTCAACCCGGACGACTGGATGGAGCCGAAAGAGGCCCGCAAGGTCGACGACTTCATCATCTACGCGGTGGCGGCCGCCCAGCAGGCGCTGGACGATGCGGACTGGCATCCGACCGCCTATGAGGACCAGATCGTCTCTGGCGTGCTGATCGGCTCCGGCATCGGCGGCATCGCTGGGATCGCGGATGCGGCGCTGCTGCTGCAGGAGCGCGGCGCGCGGCGGATCTCGCCCTTCTTCATTCCGGGTCGGCTGATCAATCTCGCGGGCGGCTACGTCTCCATCGCGCATGGGCTGAAGGGACCGAACCACGCGGTGGTGACGGCCTGCTCGACGGGCGCGCATGCGATCGGCGACGCCGCGCGGCTGATCGCGCTCGGCGATGCCGAGGTGATGGTGGCGGGCGGCACCGAGAGCCCGATCAACCGCCTGTCGCTGGCCGGTTTCGCGGCCTGCCGGGCGCTCTCGACGCATTTCAACGACACCCCGACCAAGGCCTCGCGCCCCTACGACAAGGATCGCGACGGCTTCGTGATGGGCGAGGGAGCGGGCGTCGTCGTGCTTGAATCGCTCGACCACGCGCTGGCCCGCGGCGCGAAGATCTATGCCGAGGTGATCGGCTACGGGCTGTCGGGCGACGCGCATCACATCACGGCGCCGGCCGAGGACGGGGACGGGGCCTATCGCTGCATGGCGGCGGCCGTGAAGCGGGCCGGCATCGCGGCGGGCGACATCGACTACATCAACGCGCACGGCACCTCGACGCCGCTCGGCGACGAGATCGAATTGCGCGCCGTGCAGCGGCTGGTGGGCGACGCGGCGGCCGGGATCAGCATGTCGTCGACCAAATCCTCGGTCGGGCACCTCCTCGGGGCGGCCGGGGCGATCGAGGCGATCTTCTCGGTGCTGGCGATTCGCGACCAGGTAGCACCCGCCACCCTCAATCTCGATAACCCTTCGGTCGAGACGCCGCTCGATCTCGTGCCGCATGCGGCACGCCAGCGGAAGATCGATATCGTCCTGTCGAATTCCTTCGGCTTCGGCGGCACCAACGCCTCGCTGATCCTGCGCCGCTACGCGGCCTGAGCGAGGCGCAGGCCTACGCGCGGACCCGCCGGCGGCCCGTCGTTTCGCCATATTCAACAGCTATATAGGACGCTCCGGCGCAAGGAAGGCGCCGGTTTCAGGGACATTCATGACCGACCAAGCGCCGCCGCCGCTGAAGCCGTTGATCGCCCCGCGAAGCCCGCGCGCGGCGCTGGAGCCGGAGAGCGCGCCGCCCCCGCCGCCGCCCTCGCGCGCGGCGCGCCATCCCTTCATCGTCGTCGGCAACGCGATCTTTTCGCTATTGCTGATAGCCATCATGCTGGCCTTCGGCGCCATCTATATCGGCCGCAACGCCTTCGAGGGGCCGGGCCCGCTCGCCGAGACGAAGATCGTCTACATCCCGCGCGGCTCCGGCATCCGCGACGTGGCCGAGATCCTCCAGCGCGACGGCGTCATCGAGAACCAGATGATCTTCATCGGCGGCGTGCTGGTGCACGGCGCGCGCGACGACCTGAAATGGGGCGAATATTCCTTCCCGGTCCGCGTTTCCATGCAGCGCGTGCTGGAGACCCTGGTGGAGGGCAAGTCGATCCAGCACCAGGTGACGATCCCCGAGGGGCTGACCTCGGAGCAGATCGTGCAGCGGCTGCGCGAGAACCCGATTTTGATCGGCGAGATCCGCCAGGTGCCGCGCGAAGGCACCTTGATGCCGGACGGCTACCGCTTCACGCGCGGCACGACGCGCGACCAGATCCTGCAGCAGATGGCGCAGGCGCAGAAGAAGGTGCTGGCCGAGGCCTGGGCCAAGAAGGACCCGAGCGTGCCGGTGCGCAGCCCCGAGGAAATGGTCATCCTCGCCTCGATCGTCGAGAAGGAGACCGGCAAGGCCGATGAGCGCGCCCGCGTCGCCTCGGTGTTCGTGAACCGCATCAACCGCAAGATGCGGCTGCAATCCGACCCGACGATCATCTACGGCATCGTCGGCGGCAAGGGCGTGCTCGGCCGTGCCATCCTGAAGAGCGACATCGACCGGATCACGCCCTACAACACCTACCAGATCGACGGGCTGCCGCCGACGCCGATTGCCAATCCGGGCAAGGCCTCGCTTGAGGCGGTGGCGCAGCCGGCGCGCACCAACGACCTGTATTTCGTCGCGGACGGCACCGGCGGGCACACCTTCGCCGACACCTATGACGCGCATCTGAAGAACGTCGCGCGCTGGCGCCAGATCGAGAAGGAGCGTCAGCAGTC
>JBDHTH010000179.1:0-6065 GCA_039808545.1 Phreatobacteraceae bacterium
AAGGGCCTCTCCTTCGGCGCCCAGGAGAAGAAGCTCGGCTGGAAGTCGCAGCCGACCGCCGCCGTGATCTTCGAGGATTGCTTCGTGCCGATGGAGAACCGCATCGGCGAGGAGGGCGAGGGGTTCAAGATCGCCATGTCGGGGCTCGACGGCGGCCGCCTCAACATCGCGGCCTGCTCGCTCGGCGGCGCCGGCTTCGCACTCGACACGACGCTGGCCTATATGGAGGGGCGCAAGCAGTTCGGGGAGCCGATCGCCAGCTTCCAGGCGCTGCGCTTCCGGATCGCCGACATGCTGACCGAGCTGGAGGCGGCGCGGCTGATGGTGCATCGCGGCGCTGCCGCCGTCGACGCCGGGGAGCCGGACGCCACGGCGCGCGTCGCCATGGCCAAGCGCTTCGCGACCGATGCGGGCTTCGAGATCGTCAACCGGTGCCTCCAGCTCCATGGCGGTTACGGCTATCTCAACGACTACCCGATCGAGCGCATCCTGCGCGACCTGCGCGTCCACCAGATCCTGGAAGGAACCAACGAAGTGATGCGGCTGATCATCGCCCGCGCGGCTTTCGGCGGGCGCGCATGAGCGCACCCGAGACCCTCGTCGAGCGCCGCGGCGCCGCCGGCCTCATCACCCTCAACCGCCCGCAGGCGCTGAACGCCCTGACGCACGGCATGGTCAGGACGATCGCGGCGGCGCTCGCCGCGTGGCGCGACGATCCGGCCGTGAAGGCCGTGGTCATCCGCGGCGCCGGCGAGAAGGCGTTCTGCGCCGGCGGCGACATCCGCCAGGTGGTCGAGCAGATCCGCGCCGGCGCGGTCGAGGAGGCGCTGACCTTCTGGCGCGAGGAATACACGCTCAACCACGCCATCAAGACCTATCCGAAGCCTTATGTCGCGCTGATCGACGGCATCGTCATGGGCGGCGGCGTCGGCGTCTCGCTGCATGGTTCGCACCGCGTCGCGGGCGAGCGCTACACCTTCGCGATGCCCGAGACCGGCATCGGCTTCTTCCCGGATGTCGGCGGCACCTATGCGCTGCCGCGCCTGCCGGACGAGACCGGCACCTACCTCGCGCTGACGGCCGGGCGGGTGAAGGACATGGACGCGTTGGCGCTCGGCCTCGCGACCCATCTCGCGCCGGCGGCCGATTTCGACGCCATCACGGAGTGCATCGCGGCCGGCGAGGCGATCGGCGACGCGCTCGCGGCCCATGCCCGACCGGCCGGCGTTGCGCCGATGCGCGCCGATGCGGCCTGGTATGCGCGCCATTTCGCCGGCGACAGCGTGATGGATATTCTCGCGCGGCTCGATGCCGCGGCCGCCGGCGGCGACCAGAAGGCGGCCGAGGCCGGCCGGACGCTGCGCACCCGCTCGCCGACCAGCCTGATGATCGCGCTCCGCCAGATGCGTGATGGTGCGCGGGCGGATTTCGCCGAATGCATGCGCATCGAGATGCGCATCGTCTCGCGCATCGTGCGCGGCCATGATTTTCCGGAGGGTGTGCGGGCCGTGATCTTCGACAAGGACAATGCGCCGGTCTGGAAGCCGGCCCAGCTCGAGGAGGTCGATCCGGCCGAGGTCGCGGCGCATTTCGCCTCGCTCGGCGCCAGGGAGCTCGTCCTGCCATGACGGGCGCCCTGCAACTCGGCGAGCGCGCCAGCTTCACCTATTGGCAGCCGTGGTTCCTGCGGTTCCTCTCGCTCACCATGCTGGTGCGCGGCCTGTTCGGCTGGGCCGCCATCCTCGGGATCGTGCCCGTTGCCGGCCTGCCCTTCGAGGCCGCGCCGCCGCTCGTTCAGATCGCGATCGCGGTCTATGCGGTGGCGGACCTGATCGCGGCGGTCGGCCTGTGGCTGATCGCCGCCTGGGGCAGCGTGCTCTGGCTGCTGGTGCTGGTCACGCGCTACGCGGCGACCTACTTTCTACCCGAGCTCGGCGGCGTCGACTGGGTGGCGCTCGCCTTCGATTCGGTGACCGTGCTCGCGTTCCTGGTGCTGAGCATCGGCGCCGGGCGTGAAAACGAAGGTTGATCTGGCGCAGAAACTCGCTGGGAGGACAGGCATGGCGACGATCGCATTCATCGGCCTCGGCAATATGGGCGGCCCGATGGCGCGCAATCTGCTGAAGGCGGGCCACGAGGTCGTCGGCTTCGATCCGGCGCCGGCGGCGCTCGACGCCTTCGCGGCGGCCGGCGGCCGCAAGGCGGCCTCCGCCTCCGATGCGGCCGGCGGCGCCGACGCCGTCGTCACCATGCTGCCGGCCGGCCAGCATGTGCGCGATGTCTATCTCGGTGATGGCGGGCTGATCGCCAGGGCCAAGCCCGGCGCCGTGCTGATCGACTGCTCGACGATCGATGTCGACAGCGCCCGCGCGGTCGCGGCTGCGGCGGAGAAGAAAGGCCTCGCCATGGTCGATGCGCCGGTCTCCGGCGGCGTCGGCGGCGCCGAGGCGGCGACGCTCACCTTCATGGTCGGCGGCCCGGACGACGCCTTCGCGGCCGCCCACCCGTATCTGATGGTCATGGGCAAGACGATCGTGCATGCGGGCGGCGCGGGCACCGGTCAAGCCGCCAAGATCTGCAACAATATGGTCCTCGGTATTTCTATGCTGGCGGTCTCGGAGGCCTTCGTGCTTGCCGAAAAGCTTGGATTGGACGCGCAGAAGCTTTTCGATATTTCTTCGAAATCTTCAGGCCAGTGCTGGTCGCTGACCACCTATTGCCCGGTTCCGGGCCCGGTGCCGACCAGCCCGGCCAATCGCGACTACAAGCCCGGTTTCGCCGCCGCGATGATGCTGAAGGACTTGAAGCTCGCAAAACAGGCCTCGGAAGGCGCCGATGCGCGCACGCCGCTCGGCCACGCGGCGGCCGAGCTCTACGAAACCTTCTGCGCGAAAGGCAATGCGGATGTCGATTTCTCGGGCGTCGTGCGCGCCTTGCGCACCAAGGACCTCTGATTAAGCGAGGGTTAACGGCGGCAATTCGCCAGTTAAAATTGAGTCAAATAAAGAGAAATTTCAGGATGGTTCGATTCACGGGCGATTCATCCTAGTTCTTAAGCCGACCTTCAAGGGCACCCCGCTATCGTCCGTACAACGATGCAGACAGGGCATCGAACGAGTGCAGGAAACCTGCACCACGCAAAAACGGACAACGGGGTGTCAAACATGAAGACGGTGATGAAGGTGGTGGAGCCGGCCGAACGTCAGGAACGCGCCGCGCAGGTCAAGCCGATGTATCTGGAGGCTCTGACCCTGGTCGAGCGGCTCCACCGCCGCCTCCTCGACGTGATCAAGGACGAGTTCGACCGGCGCGGCCGCTCCGACGTCAACGCCGTGCAGGCGCTGCTGCTCTACAATATCGGCGATCGCGAGCTGACCGCCGGCGAGCTCCGGACCCGCGGCTACTATCTCGGCTCGAACGTCTCCTACAACCTCAAGAAGCTCGTCGAGATGGGCTATCTGAGCCACCAGCGCTCGCGGGTCGACCGCCGCTCGGTGCGGATCAGCCTGACGCAGGCCGGCCGCGAGGTGCACGACATCATCGATCAGCTCTATCACAAGCACATCAAGACCATCGAGCAGATCGGCGGCGTGACGGCCGACGACTTCCAGGGGCTGAACCAGGCTCTCCAGCGCCTCGAGCGCTTCTGGACCGACCAGATCCTCTACCGCCTCTGAGATTGGACCGAACTCGACGCGCGGCAACCCTAGCCGCGCGCCCTCCAACCGCTCGCGAAGCCCCGTGTCGCGAGCGGTTTTTTCGGCGCACTCGCGCCGAAGCGGGAAGGCTTCAGCCTTGCCAGCAGGCGAATGGCGTGCCCTTGCTGCTGTTGAACGCGATGTAGATCGTGCCGTCCGGCCGCTTGGACGCTTCGCCGACCACGCCGTAGACGCTGGCCAAGGGACCCGAAACCGGCGTGATCGTGCCCCCGGTTTCGCGCAGCTCGCCCGAGCCGTTGCCGGGATCGCCGGGCTTCGCGTCCCAGACGGTGTTCTTCGCCACGACGAATTGATAGGTCGAGCCCGACACCGTCAGCGTGCCGAGCGGGATGTCGCCCGTCATCTTGCAGCGCCAGCGGGCGTTCGGCAGCGCATCGGCGCCGGCAGGCAGCGTCAGGACGGCGAGGCCAGCGGTCGCCGCCACCGTTAGGAAGCGTTTCGCGATCGATAAGGTAGTCAGTTGCATTCACGGCTCCTCTCGGTAACGCGGCGAGCTTATAAGCGTTCCGAGCGCGGCAGAAGCCGTTCAAGGCTTTCATTCGCATGAATTTTCTGCATTCTGAGGCGCCAGCATTGGTCGGGACCAGCCCCGAGGAGACATGAATGAAATCTATGCTCGGAGCGATCGCGCTCGTGGTGTCCGTCAGCCCCGCGCTGGCCGACGTGTGTGAACTGAACTCGAAGGCGGTGACCGACCGGGCCATTCGCTACCTCGCCGTGGGCAGTGCCATGCAGGACCACAGGCGATGCGACACTTGCCCGACGACCACGACGACCAAGGTGACGATCTCCTCGGTCGAGAAGAAGGCCTCGGGCAGCGATTTCGAGATCGTCGTCACGGGGAAGACGGTCGAGCAGACGGTCTATAGCAAGACGATCGACCTGGCCGACACCTATGTCCTCGCCCGTAAGGGTGCCAAGCAATATTCCAATCTCGGTTTCCTGGCCAAATGCGAGGATGTGACCGAGGAGAACGCCTACAAGACGCTGCCCGACAATCTCGTCGAGAAGTGAAGGGCCCGCTTGTCGAGAAATGAAGGCCCTTGCGGCCCCGGCATCGCGCTCGCCGCCCGCGCGGAACGTCCTGTAGCCATGCCGCAACAGGCGGCGCCGATGCCCTCCGGTAGACGGCGCTGCCCCGAAGCCGCCCCATTTCGGCACCATAGCCATATGGATCGAGAGAGCGGGGGCTTGGGCGCGACGCCATCCCGCTTGCCGTTCATTAACCACGGCGTGGTAGCTGGACGTTGACCTTATTGTCAGGCGCGTCGCGGCCGAGGGGGAATTGATGTCGAAATCGCTTGATCGTTCCATGGGCGGGGCCCGTGTCGATGCCGTCCGCCGCCGTCTGTTGCTCGCGGCCGGCGCCTCGCTCGTCGCCGGGCCGGCTTTCGCCCAGCAGGCGGTCGAATGGGATGACGGCTTCGACGCCGAGACCAAGACCGCGAAGGTCGCGACCTCGCCCTATCCGATCCTCTCGCCGCAGACCGTCTCGGCGACCGAGCAGGCGCTGCAGACCTATCAGGGCATCGTCGCGCGCGGCGGCTGGCAGCCTGTGCCGGCGGCCAAGAGCTTCAAGGTCGGCGTGCGCAGCCAGGCTGTCACCGCGCTGAAGCGCCGCCTGATCGCCGGCGGCGATCTCGACGCTTCCGTCGGCGATTCGCCGATCTTCGACAGCTTCACCGATGTCGCGCTGCGGCATTTCCAGCAGCGCCACGGCCTGATCTCGGACGGCGTCGTGCGCGACGTGACGCTGAAGGCGCTCAACATCCCGGCCGAGCAGCGCCTGCGCCAGCTCGAGACCAATATCGTGCGCCTGCGCTCGATGGCCAATGTCACGGGCCGCTTCGTCACCCTCAACATTCCGGGCGCCGAGCTGGAGACGGTCGAGGGCGGACAGGTGCATTCGCGCCACAACACCGTCGTCGGCAAGCCGGACCGTGCCTCGCCGATCATCTCGACGCGCGTCGTCGACATCAATTTCAACCCGTTCTGGACCGTGCCGGCCTCGATCATCCGCAAGGACCTGATCCCGAAGATGCAGAAGGAGCCGGACTACCTGACGGTCAACAAGATCCGCATCTTCAACAAGCAGGGCCAGGAATTGCAGCCGTCCCAGGTCAACTGGAACAGCTACGAGGCCACCAACTACATGTTCAAGCAGGATCCGAGCGACCTGAACTCCATGGGCTCGGTGCGCATCAACATCCCGAACGTGCATTCGGTCTACATGCACGACACGCCCGCCAAGGGCCTGTTCGGCGAGGATCAGCGCTTCCATTCCTCCGGCTGCGCGCGCGTTCAGAACGTGCGCGGCCTCGTCGGCTGGCTGCTCAAGGAGACGCC
>JBDHTH010000180.1:0-6065 GCA_039808545.1 Phreatobacteraceae bacterium
GAAGGCCCGCAGACATTCCCATGAGCCCGGCTCTCCTCGCTGCCTGCACGAAGAAGCCGACCGCGCCTTGCGGTCGCGGCGGCCGCCGTGCTCCTGGATCGCTTGAACAGGCCGGCCCAAGGCATGGACGCAGAATCGTTTTTCCGGCCGGCGTTCGGGTACCCCTTCGCGGTGCCCCCCGGCCGGTCCCTATCCGAAGCAATGGCAGAAACATGACCGAAGCCAAGCCGCCCATCGATCCCGACTATCTCCGCGCGCTCGCCAAGCTGGTCGCCGAGACCGACCTTTCGGAGATCGAGATCGCCCAGGGCGACCTGAAGATCCGCGTCGCCCGGCAGATCCCGGCCGCGAACATCACGATGCCGCATTACGCGGCTCCGGCCGCCGCGCCGCAGGCGATTCCCGCCCCGCCGGCCGCCTCCCCGCTCGCGGCGCCGGCGAGCGCCGCGCCGGCGGCCGGCGCCGTGCTCTCGCCGATGGTCGGCACCGCCTATCTGCGCCCCTCCCCGGACGCGAAGCCCTTCGTCGAGGTCGGCGCGAAGGTCGCGGCCGGCGAGCGCGTGATGCTGATCGAGGCGATGAAGACCTTCAACGACATCGTCGCGCCGAAGGCCGGCACCGTCACCGAGATCCTCGTCGGCGACGGCCATCCGGTCGAATATGGCGAGCCCCTCCTGGTGATCGTCTGAGCCCATGTTCGACAAGGTTCTGATCGCCAATCGCGGGGAAATCGCCCTCCGGGTGCTGCGCGCCTGCAAGGAGCTCGGCATCGCGACCGTCGCGGTGCATTCCACCGCCGACGCAGACGCGATGCATGTGCGCCTCGCCGACGAGAGCGTCTGCATCGGCCCGCCGGCGGCGCGCGACAGCTATCTGAACATCCCCCAGCTCCTCGCCGCCTGCGAGATCACGGGCGCCGAGGCGGTGCATCCGGGCTACGGGTTCCTCTCCGAGAACGCCCGTTTCGCCGAGATCCTGACGAGCCACGGGCTGCATTTCATCGGTCCGAAGCCCGAGCATGTGCGCAGCATGGGCGACAAGATCGAGGCGAAGCGCACAGCCAAGCGGCTCGGCATCCCGGTCGTGCCGGGCTCGGAGGGTGGCATCGCGGATGACGAGGAGGCGATGCGCATCGCCGCCGAGATCGGTTTTCCGGTCATCATCAAGGCGGCGTCCGGCGGCGGCGGCAAGGGCATGAAGGTCGTGCGCGCCGCGGGCGAGATGTCCGGCGCGCTGTCCACGGCGCGGGCCGAGGCGAAGGCGAATTTCGGCGACGACACGGTCTATATCGAGAAGTTCCTCGACACGCCGCGCCATATCGAATTGCAGATCCTCGGCGACGGGCGCGGCCACGCGATCCATCTCGGCGAGCGCGACTGCTCGCTGCAGCGCCGCCACCAGAAGGTCTGGGAGGAGGCGCCCTCGCCCGCCCTCAACGCCGAGGAGCGCGCGCGGATCGGCGGCATCGTCGCCAAGGCGATGGCCGAGCTCGGCTATATCGGCGTCGGCACCATCGAATTCCTCTACCAGGACGGCGAGTTCTATTTCATCGAGATGAACACGCGCATCCAGGTGGAGCATCCCGTCACCGAGATGGTCACGGGGATCGACCTGATCAACGAGCAGATCCGCATCGCGGCCGGCGCGCCGCTGGAGATCCAGCAATCCGACGTGGTCATCAACGGCCATGCGATCGAGTGCCGGGTGAATGCCGAGAACCCCTCGACCTTCCGCCCCTCGCCGGGCCGGATCGCCTATTACCACCCGCCGGGCGGGCTCGGGGTGCGGGTCGATTCCGCCGTCTACCAGGGCTATTCGATCCCGCCCTACTACGATTCCCTCGTCGGCAAGCTGATCGTGCACGGCAAGACGCGCACCGAATGCCTGATGCGCCTCAGGCGCGCGCTCGACGAGTTCGTCATCGACGGGATCGAGACGACGCTGCCGCTGTTCCGCACGCTGGTGCGCAATCCGGACATCCAGAACGGCGACTACAACATCCACTGGCTGGAGCATTTCCTCGCCGAGGGCGGGATGGGGCCGGTCGCGTAAGGCCGGCGATGAGCGCCGGCAACCCGCATATCACGCCGGATATCCTGCTGCGCGCCTACGCCACCGGGATCTTCCCGATGGCGGACGGCGCCGACGACCCCGATCTCTACTGGGTGGAGCCGGAGAAGCGCGGCATCATCCCGCTCGACGCCTTCCGCGTCTCGGCGAGCCTTGCCAAGACGGTGCGGCAGGACCGTTTCGAGGTGGTCGCGGACCGGGATTTTCCCGCCGTGATCGCCAATTGCGCGGCCGCGCCGGGCCGGCGCGAGACCTGGATCAACGCCACCATCCGCGAGCTCTACGGCGCGCTGTTCGCGCGCGATCATTGCCACACGGTCGAGGTCTACCGCGACGGCACGCTGGTCGGCGGCCTCTACGGCGTCTCGCTCGGCGCCGCCTTCTTCGGCGAGAGCATGTTCCATCGCGAGACCGACGCTTCCAAGGTGGCGCTGGTGCATCTCGTGGCGCGGCTGATCGCCGGCCGCTTCCGCCTCCTCGACACGCAGTTCGTGACGAGCCATCTCGCCACCTTCGGCGCGATCGAGGTGCCGAAGCGGCGCTATCGCGCCATGCTTCAGACGGTGATCGCCGCGGAGGCCGATTTCGCGGCGCTGCCGAAGACCGGCATCGCGGGCGCCGAGGCGCTGGCGATCATCGCCGGCGCGCGCCGGCCGGGCTGAGCGCTTCTACCGGTAGCTCGCGCCAGGCCAGACCTTCGGCGCGGCGCGAGCATATTGCACCGGCCGCGCGACCTCGGCTCCGAGCTTTCCGGCCGCGTGCCAGCCCCAATGCGGATCGTCCAGCACCGCGCGGGCGATCGCGACCATGTCGGCCTTGCCCTCGGCAATGATGCCGTCGGCCTGCGCGGGCGTCGCGATCAGGCCGACAGCGCGCACCGCGAGGCTCGTCCCAGCCTTCACGGCCGCCGCGAAGGGCACCTGGTAGCCCGGCCCGACCTCGATGCGGGCCTTCGGGATGACGCCGCCCGAGGAGACGCAGACGAAATCGAGGCCGCGCGCCTCCAACTCCCTGGCGAAAACAACCGCGTCCTCGATCTCAAGCCCGCCTTCCATCCAGTCGCGGCCGGTGATGCGCATGCCGAGCGGCTTGCCCTTCGGCCAGACGCCGCGCACCGCCTCGGCGACCTCCAGCCCGAAGCGCATGCGCCCCTCGCGGCTGCCGCCATAGGCATCCGTGCGCCGGTTGCTGATCGGGGAATGGAAGGAATGCGTGAGATAGCCGTGCGCGCCGTGGATCTCGAGCGAATCCATGCCGATCGCCAGCGCCCGCTTCGCCGCCTCGGCATGCGCGGCGCGGATGCGGCCGATATCGGAGACCGTCAGCTCGGCCGGCGTCGGCCAGCCCTCATCGAAGGGAATGGGCGACGGCGCATAGGTCTGCCAGGGCGCCTCGTCGGGGCTCAGCGCCTTGCCGCCCTCCCACGGGCGCTGCGAGGACGCCTTGCGGCCCGCATGGCCGATCTGGATGCCGATCTTCGCCTGGCCGAAGCGCTTCACGGCCGCCACGGCCCGCGCGAGCGCCTTCTCGGTCGCATCGTCGTAGAGGCCGAGGCAGCCATGGGTGATGCGGCCGAGCGGCTCCACGCCGGTCGCCTCGATCACGACGAGGCCGGCCCCGGAATTCGCCATGGAGACGAGATGGGCGACATGCCAGTCATTGGCGCAGCCCTCGTCGGCCGAATACTGGCACATCGGCGCCACGACCAGCCGGTTGGCGAGGTCGAGACCGGCCAGGCGATAGGGCTCGAACAGATGCGCCATGCTCAGCGGGCCTCGCCGAGCGCCAGGATCGACAGCGCCAGCGCCTTGGCGCGCGGCACGATCGAGGAGACGACCAGGAATTCCTCCGGCGAATGCGCCTTGCCGCCTACGGGACCGACCGCGCAGATGGTCGGCGCCCCGACATTGGCGGCGAAGCCGGAATCGGCGCAGCCGCCCGTGAACTCGTCGCCGATCGTCAGCCCGATCGCGGCGCCCGACGCCTTGTAGAGCGCCAGCAGGTCCGAGGAGTCCGGGGTCGGCACCAGCGGCAGGAACTCGCCCGCAATGGTGAGCTCCGCGGTCGCGCCCCGCACGTCCTCGGCCGCGACGATCGTCTTGATCTTCTCCAGCATCTCGGCGCGGTCCGGCATGGTGACGAAGCGCAGGTCGATCTCGGCGCGCGCCTCCGGCGCCGTGGTGTTGACCGACTGGCCGCCCGAGATCAGCCCGACATTGACCGTGATGCCGCGGTCGAAGTCTGTCAGCGCATGCAGCTTGACGATCTTGTGGGCGAGCGCGCCGATGGCGCTGATGCCGTCGCCGAAATTGGCGCCGGAATGCGCCGCCTTGCCGCGGCAGGTGAGCTTCATGAAGATGCCGCCCTTGCGGCCCGACACGACATTGCCGCTGACCCGGCCGGGCTCGGAATTGAATACCGCGCGGGCGCGCTTCGCCTCCGCCTCGATATGGGCGCGCGAGAAGGGCGAGCCGATCTCCTCGTCCGAGGTGAAGAGCCCGACGAGCGGGGCCGGCTGCCCGCCGAAGCGCTTGAAGGCGGCCAGGACGAAGGCGTTCATCACGAGGCCGGCCTTCATGTCGGCGACGCCCGGCCCATAGGCGCGGCCATCCTCGATCCTGAAGGGACGGCGGGTCGGCTCGCCCTTCGGGAATACCGTGTCGCGATGGCCCATCAGCAGGATGGTGCGGTTGCCCTCCCCGCCCGGCACGGTGGCGCGCAGCACGTCGCCATAGGTGGTGTCGCGGCTCTTGTCGGTGGCGATGCCCTCGGCTGCGAACCAGGCCTCGATCTTGTCGCCGACCGCATCGACGCCCGCCTTGTCGTAGCTGCCGGAATCGGTGTTCACGAGCGCTTCGAGCAGCGCGATCATGGCGCCTTCCTGCGCCTCGAGCCAATCGAGGATGGCGGCTTTCTCGGTCATCGGTGATCCTTTAATCGCGCTGCGGCGGTCGGCGCGCATCGTGAGCGAGGCGGGAGAGGCCCGCAAGGCGGCGCGGCTCAGCCATGCTATGCGGCGAGCGCCGCCAGCGCCTCGGCGACCGCCTGGCGCTCGGCCGGGCCGAGCGGCACCTGCGGCGGCACCGGATCGCCGACCGCGAAGCCCTGATGCTGCAGGCCCGCCTTGACGCAGGCCGCGAGGTTGTATTTCGCGAAGGCCTCGTTCAGCCGCCACATGCGGCGCTGCAGCGCCATCGCCTCGTCCCACCGCCCGGCGAGCGAGAGATCGTAGAGGCGCACGCTCTCGCGCGGCGCGAGGCAGGCCGGGCCGGCGAACCAGCCCTTGCCGCCGATCAGCATCACGGCCGCCGGGATATGCGCCGAGGCCGCGAAGACGTCGAGCTTGTCGCCGCAGGCATTGAGGATCGAGAGGAGCCGGCCGGTATTGGTGGAGGCATCCTTGATGCCGGCGATGCGCGGATGGTCGGCGAGGCGCGCGATGACGTCGAGGGTCAAGTCGCTGCGCTGGAAATTCGGGTTGGTGTAGATGACGACCGGCACGTCGACCGCATCCGCGACGGCGCGGAAATAGGCCTCCACCTGCGGATCCTTCAGCGGGAAATAGGCTTCCAGGATCGCCAGGACGCCGTCCGCGCCCATCGCCTGCCATTCCCGCGCCTCGGCAACGGCGGCACGGATGGTGGTCGCCGCGACGCCCGGCACCACCGGCACGCGGCCGCGCGCCGCCTTGATCACGGTCTCGACGATCACCCGGCGCTGCGCGCCATCGAGATAGGCGAACTCGCCGGTCGAGCCGAGCGGCGTCACCCCGTGGACGCCGGCCGCGATCAGGTGCTCGACGAGGTCGGCGAGGACCCCTGTATTCACCGCGCCCTCGGCGTCGAGCGGGCTGACCAGATACGGGAAGACGCCGTGAAACCGCATGTATACCGCCGCGCCGGAGTTGCCGATCGGCCTAAGAGCTACAGCCTGGGAGGAGCTTTGGCCATGCCGCGCGCCGCCCGCCGCGCCGGGACGGCATGAGCCCGGCGCAT
>JBDHTH010000181.1:0-6058 GCA_039808545.1 Phreatobacteraceae bacterium
CCATGCCGCGCGGCGCCAGCACCATGCCGGCGTCGAGCACAGGATAGTTCATCAGCCGCTGCAGATAGGGCGCGAGCAGCGCCATGGTGGAGAGCAATATGCTGCCCACCGCGAAGATCAGCAGCAGCCCGGTCGAGAAATTGCGGTCGCTGAAGATCCTGAGGTCGATGAACGGCGCCTTGGCGGTCAGCGAATGGGTGACGAACACCCAGGCGCCGACCAGGAACAGCGCGAGCTCGGCCTGCACCTCGGCGGAGGAGAACCAGTCGAGCTGCTCGCCGCGATCGAGCATCATCTGCAAGGCGCCGACCGCGAGGCTCAGCGACAGGAAGCCGAGCCAGTCGAAGCGCGAGACGCGGTCGATCTTGGTCGCCGGCAGGAAGGCGTAGAGGCCGAGGAACGCGACGATGCCGACCGGCAGGTTCACGTAGAACACGAAGCGCCAGTTATAGGCATCCGTCAGCCAGCCGCCGATCGTCGGCCCGAGGATCGGCCCGACCATGACGCCGACGCCCCACATCGCCATCGCCTGGCCGTGGCGCTCGCGCGGATTGATGTCGAGCAGCACGGCCTGCGACAGCGGCACCAGCGCCGCGCCGAACACGCCTTGCAGCAGGCGGTAGATCACCATGTCGGTGAGCGAGGCCGCGAGGCCGCAGAGGATCGAGGCCGCCGTGAAGCCGGCCACCGCCGCCAGGAACAGGCTGCGCCGTCCGAAGCGCTTCTCCATGAACCCCGTGACCGGCGTCGCGATCGCGGCCGCCACGATATAGGAGGTCAGCACCCAGTTGACCTGGTCGAGCGTCGCATTGAGGCCGCCCTGCATGTAGGGCAGGGCGACGTTGGCGATCGTCGTGTCGAGCGCCTGCATGATCGTCGCGAGCATCACGCAGAGCGTGATGGCGGCGCGATTGACCGGGCGTTCGGCTATAGCGGACATGGCGGCCTCGGGCCTTTGATCAGCCGCCGAACAGGCCGGTCACGCCGTGCCAGAGATCGGCGAGGCTGCGGGTGTGCCGCGTGTCGATGTCGACCACGACGCTCATGCCGGCGCGCAGCCTGTCGAGGTCGCGACTGTCGTCGAGGCGGATGCGGACCGGCACGCGCTGCACGATCTTCACCCAGTTGCCGGTCGCGTTCTGCGCCGGCAGCACCGCGAAGATCGCGCCGGTCGCCGGGCTGATCGTCTCGACCTTGCCGGCGAATTTGAGGCTCGGGAAGGCGTCGACCGACAGCGAAACCGTGTCGCCGACCTTCAGATAGGTGAGGTCGGTCTCCTTCAGATTCGCCTCCACCCAGGCGCCTTTGTCGGCGATCAGGCTGAAGGCCGGCGCGCCGACGGCAAGCGCCGTGCCGACGCTGATCGCATCGACCTTGGCGACGACGCCGGCGAAGGGCGCGCGCACCGTCGTCAGCCGCAGGTCGCGCTCCGCCTTGTTCACCTGCGCGAGCGCCTGGAGGTAGGTCGGGCGGGTTTCCACCGGCGCGTCGGCGTCGCCGCCGAGCTGCGCCAGGGTGACGCTCGCCTGCAGCTTCAGCGAGGCGAGCTTGGCCTTGGCGATCTCGTAATTGTGCTGGGCGGCGTCGAGTTGCGCCTTGGAGGCGACCGACTGCAGATCCTGGATGCGCTTCATCTCGCGCTCGTAGAACGCCATGTCGATCTCGGCCTGGCGGATATCCGCCTCTTTCTGCCGATAGGTCTCGGAGAGCGACAGCAGTTGTTCTCGGGTCGCGCCGAGCTGCGCCTTGGCCGCGTCCAGGGCGATCCGGTAGGGCTCGGCGTCGAGCTCGAACAGCACGTCGCCCTCGGCCACATGCTGGTTGTCGCGCACCTTGATGGCCGTCACGTTGCCGGCGATAAGCGGGGCGACCGCCACCTTGTTGGCCTGCACATAGGCGTTGTCCGATTCCACGAAGCGGCCGCCGCCGAGATAGAGGTAGAGGCCGATCGCCACGGCCGCGACCGGCCCGAGGAGCATCAGCGTCAGCCGCATCGCCTGCCGGCGCATGCGCTTCGGCTTGGCGGCGGCCTCGGCCGCGATCTCGCGAGTCTCCTGCGGCGGCTTCGCCTTCGCGGAGGGCTGATCGGCGGCGGGCTGCCCGGCGTCCGGCGCGGCCTCGGCCGGCTTTGCCTTGCCGAGCTCAGCCCTGATGGGCACGGGAGCGGCGCTCATTGAAAACGTCCTTTCGCGTGAAATCGACCAGGGTCGCGTCGCGGCCCGACAAATTGCTCTTGATGGCGAGGAGGGCGCGCGCCAGTGCCGCCTGGTCCTCCTCCGAAACGCCGGCCAGCGCGTCGCGCCAGATCTGCTTGGCGACCTCGCGGATCTCCTCGATCAGCGGCATCGCGGCCTCGGTCGCGACCAGCCGATAGGCGCGGCGGTCGGTCGGGTCGGGCTCGCGGCGCACCAGCCCGGCCGCCTCCAGCCGGTCGACGGTGCGCGCGATGGTCATCGGCTCGACCTCGACGAGCTCGGCGAGCTGCGCCTGCCGGATCCCCTCATGCTTGGCGATCAGGGCCAGCGGCAGCCATTGCGCGCGCGTCATGCCGAGCGGGCGGGCGGTCTGGTCGAACTGCTTGCGCATCAGCCGTGAGACTTCGTGCAGCAGATAGCCGAGCGGATTGGTGGGTTGGTCCGACATTCTGGAACTCTCGGGATGGGCGTCTGGCAGACTATATAGAGAGATATCATAACGAGAATTATAATATCAGAGCATATTAATTCGCAGCCCTGCCATGCGGCGCGCGCCTGTCGAGGGCGGTTAGCAGGATCGTGAGCGCACCGAGGCTTGCCGCACGGGCAGACCGCGCTAGGGTCATCGCCGGCGGGAGAGACTATGCGGCAGCCCAACGCGATCGACTTCTGGCGCGGTTTCGCGCTCGTGACGATCTTCGTCAATCATATTCCGGGCGGCTATTTCGAGCGTTTCACGCATCGCAATTTCGGCTATTCCGATTCCGCCGAGCTGTTCGTCTTCCTGGCCGGCTGGTCGCTGCGTCACCTTGTCGGCGACCACGACCGCCCGACGCCGACCTCGCGCCTCGTCCTGCGCCTCGGCGGGCGCGGCATCACGATCTACGCGGCGCAGATCGTCATCACGATGCTGGCGCTCGCGCTGACGGCCGCGACCGCGCTCTATCTCGGCGACCCCTTCGTCCTGGAATGGAACAACGCCGCGCCGGTCTTCCAGGACCCGGTGCCGACCCATGTCGGGCTGGTGCTGCTGACCCACCAGCTCGGCTATTTCGACATCCTGCCGCTCTATGTCGTGCTGATGCTGTCGGCGACGTTCTTCGCGCTTGTCGACCGCTACGCGCCGGCGCTGCTGGTGCCGGTCTCGCTGGCGCTCTATCTCGCGGCGATCGTCACGGGCAGCAACCTGCCGACCTGGCCGGTGGAGGGGCGCTGGTTCTTCAACCCCTTCTGCTGGCAGCTCATCTTCGTTCTGGGCTTCGCGCTTGCGCGCCCGGACGGGTGGGCGCCGAAGATCAGGGCCGCCACGCGGCATCTGCGCATCCCGGCGGCGCTGCTCGTCGCCGGCGGCGCCGTCCTCGTCGTCCGCAACTGGTTTCCCGATCCGCTCGCCGTGCCGCGGCCGACGCTCCTGTTCGTCGCCGACAAGACCTATCTCTCGCCCTTGCGGCTGCTGCATTTCCTGGCGGTGGCGATCGCCGCGTCCGGGCTGTTCCCGCTGATCGCGCGCCTCCTGCCGAAGCTCGTCGCCTATCTCTCGATGCTCGGCCGCAACTCGCTGAACGTCTTCTGCGTCGGCTCGCTGCTGTCGCTGGTCGGCCAGATCGTCCGCGTCCTCTCGGACGGAAGTATCGCGGCGGACGCGATCATGGTATTAGGCGGCATTCTGATACTTGGTGTTACGGCATGGGTTTCCGAATGGCGCGAACGATCGCGCATGCCCGTGAGTTGAGTCGCGGGGAGGCGCGAGGCGTCCTCTCGGTGACCGCGCGGGGCGTTCTCCTGCTGGCCGCCCTGCTCGGCCTGTCCCTGCAAGCGCCGGCGGCCCTGGCCGAGACGGTTCCGATCCCGGCACCGCCCGCCGTCACGGTTCCGGCGCTCGATGCCGCCTGCATGGCGCCGAACGACGACATCTCGACCGAAGTGCCGCTGCCGCGCATCGCCGAGATCATCCAGCGCAAGGCGCCGCTGAAGGTTCTGGCGATCGGCTCCTCCTCAACGGTCGGGCTCGGCGCGACCAGCCCGCGCACCTCCTACCCGGCCCAGCTCGAGGCGATCCTCGCCAAGAGCCTGCAAGGCATCAATCTCGACGTCGTCTCGCGCGGCGTCTCGGGCGAGCTCGCGGCCGCCACCGCGGCGCGCATGAAGGTCGAGATCGCGCTGACCCAGCCCGATCTGGTGCTGTGGCAGGTCGGCACCAACGACGCGCTCGCCCATGTGCCGCTGGACGAGCTCAGAGAGACGCTCACCAGCACCATAAAATGGCTGAAGGCCAACAAGGTCGACGTCATCCTGGTCGGCCTGCAATATACCCGCAAGGTGGCGCGCGACGACCATTACAAGGCGGTCCGCGAGGTCATCGCCAAGGCGGCCGAGGCCGAGGGCGTGCTGCTCGTGCGCCGCTACGACGCGATGCAGTTCATCGCCAACGCCAAGCAGCATGCCGAGCTGCTCTCCAGCGACGATTTCCACCTGAACGATCTCGGCTATCGCTGCATGGCCGAGCATGTGGCGCGCGCCATCATCGTCAACCTGTTCGTGCGCCCGAAGGATGCGCGCAAGAGCTTCGGCGAATAGTCTTCCGCACAAGAAAAGGCCGCCTTTCGGCGGCCTTTCGAGTGATATGGTACCGTCCAGGGTCAGCAGACGCGAACCGCCCGCCGACGCCAGCCTACGCCCTCGATGAACACCCGGCGGCGCTCGAAATGGCAGCGGCCGCGATAATAGGTGCGCCCGTAATAGGGCCGATGGCCGTAGATGAGCGGCGCCGCGAGGACGCCCGTCACGGCGCCCAGCGCAAATCCCGGAAAGAAGTCGCCGGCCTTCGCGGGCTGCGGCGCCAGGGACGCGGCCGACAGGGTCAGCGCGGCGGCCGTCGCGATCAGATATTTGCGCATGATGGACCTCCGTTCTCCGGGATCGTATATGCGCCGGAATCTCCAGGTCCGGCCTGCCGATCGTCCGGTGGCATGTGACTGGAGATCTAATCCCCTGGCCGCCCGATTGTTCCCGCCGCGCCGCCGGTCCCTTGAAACGTGGAGTTCCCATGCAAGTCGCCATCAGCGAGATCGCCGAGGCCTTTCCGGCTGCCCGCATCGCCGTCGTCGCGGTCGCCGGCATCGGACCGGCTGAGGCGCCCGCCGCGCTCAGGGCCGAGATCGCGGCGCGCGAGGAGCGGTGCCGCGCCCGCTGGGCCGGCACCGAATTGTCGCAGATTCCGGGCGTGGCGGCCTGGCGCGCCGCCTACAAGGGCTTCGGCATCAAGCAGACCAGCTACCGCTCCTCGGTCGAGCGGCTGGTCAAGCGCGTGCTGGCGGGCGACGCCCTGCCGGCGATCCACCCGCTGGTCGACATCTACAACGCGGTCTCGCTGACCCATGTGTTCTGCTGCGGCGCCGACGACCGCGCCAAGCTCACCGGCCCGCTCGCCTTCCGCTTCTCGCGGGAAGGCGACAGCTTCCTCGACATGGGCGTGCCGGACGGCGAGGACCCGTCGAGCCCGCCCAAGCCCGGCGAGGTCGTCTATGCGGACGGCGCGACGGTTCTGTGCCGGCGCTGGAACTGGCGGCAGGATCTGCGCACCGCCATCGGCGCGGAGACGCGCGACGCGATCCTCACGATCCAGGCCAACGGTCCGGGCGATCTCGACGCGGCGATCGCGGATTTCGCCGACCTCGCGGCGCGCCATTGCGGCGCCTCGGTGACCGCGAAGATCGCCGAGCGGGCCAACCCGGTCGTCGAGTTGTAGACCTCACATCGAGGTCGGCACCTCGCCGCGATCGACGCGCCGGGAGAACTCGGTCTCCTCGCCGCGCGCCAGGGCCTCGGCCTGCTCGATCCATTGCTCGCGCGCGATCCGGCCC
>JBDHTH010000182.1:0-6015 GCA_039808545.1 Phreatobacteraceae bacterium
CATGGCGAGCCAGGGCCGCATCGACCAGGACGAATAGTTCTTGTTGGCGAATACGAGCGTCAGATTCGGCATGGCAACCTCCCTGGCCCGATCTAGGCGCAAGCCATGCGGGGATGCACGCCAATTCTGCTGATTGGACCGATCCGAAACCTTGATGGCTCAGCCCTTGGCGGCCGCGTCGTCGATCTCGACCGGGCCGCCGGCCTTCTTCCAGGCGCCGAAGCCGCCGCGGATATGGGAAACCGGCTTCAGCCCCATGCCGGCCGCGGTGGCGCCGGCCAGCGCAGAGCGCCAACCGCCAGCACAGAAGAACACGAACGGCCGATCCTCGGCGAAGATCGGCTTGTGATAGGGGCTTTCCGGGTCGATCCAGAATTCCAGCATGCCGCGCGGGCAATGGAAGGCGCCGGGCATCTTGCCCTCGCGCTCCAATTCGCGCGGGTCGCGCAGGTCGACGAAGACGGCTTCGCCCTTCGCCTGCAGCGCGATCGCCTGCTCGACCTCCAGAGTCTCGATGCGGCTTTCGGCCTCGGCCAGCATCGCCTTGTAGCCATGCACGATCTTCTGCGGCATCTCATGCGCTCCCATTCACCGGCGTCTCGTCTATCATCGAACGCCGCCGATCACGGATTCGCAACCCATGCTGTCATTGTCGCCGACCGATTTCGCGGCCCTCGCATGGTTCGTCATCGCCTGGGTCATCTACTGGTGGTTCCTCGATTTCTCGCCGCGTCGCGGCACGTCGCTGAACACGACCATGGACGGCTACCGCTACCTGTGGATGAAGGAGATGAGCCGGCGCGAGAACCGGATCGTCGACACGCAGATCATGACGGCGCTGAAGAGCGGCACCTCCTTCTTCGCCTCCACCTCGCTGCTCGCGGTCGGCGGCTGCCTGACGCTGCTCGGCGCCACCGACAAGATCATCGACATCTTCTCGAGCCTGCCGCTGAGCGTCAGGCCGACGCGCGGGGAATGGGAATTCAAGGTGTTCGGGCTGACCGTGATCTTCGTCTACGCCTTCTTCAAATTCTCCTGGTCGTACCGGCTCTTCAACTATTGCTCGATCCTGATCGGCGCGACGCCCGACGGCGAGATCCACCCGCGCGAGGCGCAGGATTTCGCCCGCCGGGCAGCGCGGATGAATATCCTCGCAGGCCGACATTTCAATCGCGGCCAGCGCGCCATCTTCTTCGCGCTCGGCTATCTCGGCTGGTTCGCCGGGCCGCTCGTCTTCGCGGTCTCGACGACCGGCGTGCTGATGGTGCTGATGCGCCGGCAGTTCCATTCCAGCGAGCATGACGCGGTCGTCGAGGGGCTGCCGGACCTGGAGACCCTTGTGCCGAAGGCGGCGGCGGTTCAAGAACCCGCATCCGACGCAACAGCGATTCCACCAAAGGCGCCGAAGCAGCCGTGAAGCCGAGTCTGGACAAAGAGATCGCCGACGCCATCCTGGCGCTCGCGGAGGCGCGCGGGCCCGGCAAGTCGATCTGCCCCTCCGACGCGGCGCGCCATGTCGGCCGGGCGGCGGGCGTCGACTGGCACGGGCTGATGCAGCCGGCCCGGCGCGCCGCCGTGAGCCTGGCGCGCGACGGGCGCGCCGTCATCCTGCGCAAGGGCAAGCCGGTCGATCCGGAGGATTTCCGCGGCGTCTACCGCATCACCCTGCCCTTCTCCGAATAGGACCGGCGCGAGGCTTAGCGCCTGGCCGCATCCGCCGCAGCGAAATGCGCCATCTGATCGGCATGGGCCTTCTTGAACGCAGGGCGCGCTGTGATCCGGGCCACATACGATTCCGCCGCCGGTCGATTTCCGAAAGAGCGAATTTTTGCAACGCGGAGAACATCGGCCATCAGCAGGTCCGCGACGGTGAAGCGGTCAGCGGCCAGCCATTCACGCTCCTTCAGGACGCGCTCCATATGGTCGAGGCGGCTCTCCAGCCACCCGGTCAGGCCGTTGTCCTTGGCGCCCGTCACTTCCAGGAACCACCAGGGAACCGAAACCATCTCGATCGAATTGAGCGCGGCGATCGTCCATTGAAGCGTCTGCGCTTCTCCGACAGGATCGCGCGGCATCAGTTTTTCGCTTTTCCGGGCGAGATGCAGCAGCCCCGCGCCGCTCTCGAAGATCTCGATATCGCCGTCCGTCAGAAACGGAACCTGTCCGAATGGCTGGCTGCCGAGATGGTTGGTCGCGCGGTCCTCGAATGGGATCGTGCGCACCTCGTAGGCAAGGCCAGCTTCCTCCGCGGCCCATCGCAGACGCAGGTCGCGCACGAATCCTCGCGGGCCTTCGGGTACCCAATCAAGCGTCCAGATGGTCAGCTTTTCGGCCATGGTCATCGGTTCGCAACAGTGAAGGTTCTCGGCTGCAGGCTATCGCAAATCTTCCAAGACCCGCGACACATTTAAGCGCCAAATCGGCGCGGTCGGAAAATGCCTGTCACGGCCGAAACCTATCGGGCCATGAGGTAAGAAGCGCGCCCCTGCAAAGCGCTTCAACTTGGGCGGCGGAGACGGGCAAGCCGCAATTCGGTCGGATTGCATCTTTCGGTTTCGAGCGATCTTTACGGCTCGCGCGTAGCCTGGTCCTCGGATGGGGGGATCGGTGCCATGGCGTATGCGCGTTTCGCTCTGGCGGGGCTTATTCTGTGCCTCGCGGCCGGGCTCGCCGTCGCCGATGACGAGGATGACGAAGAGGCGCCCGGCCCTGCTCCGCATGTCGCGGCAGCCGAGCCGAGGACGCCCGACGTGCCATCAGGCAGCCTGTTCGGCTTCACCAGCGGCACCGAGATCGGCGAGCCGGGCGACAGGAGCTTCTCGACCGACCTCAATGCGCGGCTCGGCAAGCCCGGCCGCTACCGGGCCGGATCGGTCGAAGTCCAATACTCGCAGGTGCTGACGCAGCAATTCGCCTTCGCGGTGACGGCTTTCGGGGCCTATCACCGCCTCGCGGGCGTGCCGGGCGCCGACGATCGCAATCGAATCGGCTTCGACGGCGTGTCGGGCGAGCTCCTGTGGGAGCTGTTCGACCGCGACTACGGGCCGCTCTCGGCGACCGTCGCGGTCGAGCCGCGCTATCAGCGCTTCGATGCCGGGCCGGGCACGCGCGCCACCGCCTATTCGGCCGAGTTCAAGCTCTATGTCGATGCTGTCCTCGTTCCGGACCGACTTTTCGCGGCCGTCAATCTGATCTACGCGCCGGGCATCGCGCGGCGCGAGGCGCCAGACCCCGGCCATGTCGCGGGCTCGACGCTCACCCTGTCGGCGGCGCTCGCCTATCAGGCGACGTCGAAGCTGTTCCTGTCTGGCGAGATGCGGCTGCTCGGCAGCTTTCGCGGCGGTTTCCTGAACGAGCGGCTCGGCTACGCGGTCTTCGCCGGGCCGGCGCTCTTCTACAAGGTCTCCGACACCGTGGCGCTCAGCCTCGCCTGGACGCCGCAGCTCTTCGGCCGGGACAAGGGCAGCCCCGGCCGGCTCGACCTCGATAATTTCGAGCGCCAGCAGTTCCGCGCCCGGCTCGCCTACAGCTTCTGAGGAGAAGACTCAGGTCTTGCCGCTGTCCTTCTCGTAGCGCGCCTTGGTTTCGGCGTTCGGCGGATAGAGGCCCGGCAGCGGCACGCCCTTGTCGACCTCCTGCATGATCCAGCCTTCCAGCCGCTCCTGCTCGACCGCCGCCTTGGTAACCTCGGCGACGAGGGCCTGCGGGATCAGCACCGCGCCGTCGCCATCCGCCACCACGACGTCGCCCGGAAACACCGCGACGCCGCCGCAGCCGATCGGCTCCTGCCAGTTGACGAAGGTGAGGCCCGAGACCGAGGCGGGCGCGGCGGCACCTCGGCACCAGACCGGAAGGCCGGTGCCGGCGACGCCGGCCGCGTCGCGCACCACGCCGTCGGTGATCAGCGCCGCCACGCCCCGCTTCGCCATGCGGGCGCAGAGGATATCGCCGAAGATGCCCGCATCGGTGACGCCCATGGCGTCGACGACCGCGACGACGCCGGGCTCCATCGCCTCGATCGCGGCGCGCGTGGAGCGCGGCGAGGACCAGCTCTCGGGCGTCGCCAGATCCTCGCGCATCGGCACGAAGCGCAGCGTGAAGGCCTCGCCGACGACGCGCTTGCCGACGGCGGTCGAGAACGGCATCGGCCCGCGCATCCAGCTGTTGCGGATGCCCTTCTTGAGCAGGACCGTGGTCAGGGTCGCGGTCGTGACGGTCGCGAGAGAGTCGCGCAGGGAAGGGTCGAGAGCCATGATGATTTCCATGCTGGTCGGGGACTTGCGCGCGCATCATGGACCGCGCGATCCGCCGATCGCAAGGACGGAGCCGGCCGCCTCCCGACGAGCTGCTCCGCGTTCAGACGACCGGCAGCGGCATGGCGGCGCGGGCGGCGGGGCGCTCCATCAGGCCCGTGTACCAGCGGCGGATATTGGGATGGGCGCCGGCCTCGTGCGGCATGTTGAGCCAGCGATGCACGCTCGGCGCCAGCACCAGCTCGGCGATGGTGAGGCGTCCCGCCGCCAGGAAGTCGCGGCCGGCCAGCGCGTCGTCGAGGATCGCGAACAGCGCCTCGGCGCGCTGCTGGGAGGCGGCGACGGCCGCCATGTCGCGCTTCTCGGGCGAGGTGCGAACGAGGTTCACGAAGGCGTGCCACATTGCCGGGTTGAGCGTCGCGCTCTGCCAGTCCGTCCAGCGATCCGCGAGCGCGCGCTCGGCCGGATCGTCCGGCCAGGCCGTGCCCGCCGCATGGGCGGCGGCCAGGTAGCGGACGATGGCGTTCGATTCCCACAGGACGAATTCGCCCTCCTGCAGCACCGGCACCAGGCCGTTCGGGTTCATGGCGCGGTATTCCGGCGTGTCGACGACGCCGAAGGCACCGCCGGCATCGATCCGCTCATAGGGGATCGCCAGTTCCTCGGCCGCGAACACGACCTTCTGCACATTGACCGAGCTCAGCCGACCCCAGATGCGACGCGCGACCATGTCGTTCCTCCCGCTGCGTGCCCTGCTTAGCACGATACGGGGTCAGCGCGTCATGCCGCGCCGGCCGAAGGCGCCGGCCGGTGGCGGAACGCCATAGGGCGAGCGCATGACGGGCGGGGCCGGGGCGGTCGGCTGAACCGGCCGGGGCACCATGTCGGGAATCCGCGCCTCGGTGGGGCGCAGCGGAAGGACGGAACGCAGCAGCGCGGCGATCAGCGCCATCAATAGCCCCATCCAGATGACGAGGAAAACGAGCCGCCCGAAAACATGCTCGGCCGCGAGCGTGAAGCTCACCTGCGCGGGATCGCGGCTCGATTGCACCATCCGCACCCGCTCGCCGCCCCAACTGCCGAAGCTCATGGTCTCGACGCTGCCGGCGACCTCGGGGCGGACGATGTCGGCATAGCGGACCGTGCAATTGGAGACCACGAACACATAGCGCCGGCACTTGGCCGATTGCACCGCCAGCATCGGCGACAGCACGTAGCTGTCGCGGTAGCGCAGATCCCTGACCAGATCCGGCACGACCGAATAGAGCACGACGATGCTCGCGAGCAGCAGCGCCGCCAGTCCGAAGATCTTCCGCATGTCAGCCCACCCGATTGCCTTGCCGGGAGGCTAGGCGTGTCGCTCCTAAGACGGCGCTAGGAAAGATGGGCAAGGTTTTCTTCCGCGATCGCCGACAATTGTCGCGATCGGCTCATCGCTCGCGAGGGCGCGCCGGAATCCGCATCGGACAGCGCGTTTCGGCGCGCCACTTAAGCAAATCTAAACGCCGCCATGCGTTGATCGCGGCATGCACAACATCACCTCGTCGGAACGGACCCGCCGCCTGATCGACAACGCCGAGCGCGTCGTCGTCGCGGCCTTCTTCGCGGCGCTCTGCTACCGTTTCGCCGCGACGCTCGGCGAGAAGCCGAGCAACCTCATCTTCCTCTTCTCGGAGGGGATCGTCGCGCTCTTCGTTCTACTGCGGCGCTCCACCGACCAGCTCAGCATGCGGCCCGCCGACTGGCTCGTCGCCTTCGTCGG
>JBDHTH010000183.1:0-6011 GCA_039808545.1 Phreatobacteraceae bacterium
CCGAGGATGAAGGCGAGCGAGGTCATCACCACCGGGCGAAGCCGCAGCCGCGCCGATTCCGTTGCGGCCTCGCGCGGCGTTCGCCCGCCCTCCTGGAGCTGCTTGGCGAACTCCACGATCAAAATCGCGTTCTTCGCCGCCAGCGCGATCAGCACGATGAAGCCGACCTGGGTGAGGATGTTGTTGTCCTGGCCCCGCAGCAGCACGCCGCTGATCGCCGCCAGAAGGCACATCGGCACGATCAGGATCACCGAGAGCGGCAGCGTCAGGCTCTCGAACTGCGCCGCCAGCACCAGGAACACGAACAGCACCGCCATGCCGAAGAGCACGAGCCCTGTGTCGCCGGCCCGGATCTGCTGGAAGGCGAGCCCGGTCCATTCGAAGCCGAAGCCGGGCGGCAGCGCCTCGCGCGCCAGCACCTCCATCCGCCGGATCGCGTCGCCCGAGGAGACGCCGACATTGGCGGCGCCGTCGAGCTCGGCGGCGGGCGAGAGGTTGTAGCGCGGCAGCCGCGAGGGGCCCGAGCGCGTCTCCACCGTCGCGAAGGAGGCGAACGGCACCATGTCGCCATTGGCGTTGCGCACGCGCAGCTTCAGCATGTCCTCCGGGTTGAGGCGATAGCGCGCATCCCCCTGCACCAGCACGCGGAACGTCTTGCCGATCAGGTTGAAGTCGTTGACGTAGGAGGAGCCGATCTGGATCTCGAGCGTGCGGAACACCTCCGTGATCGAGACGCCGAGCACCTGCGCCTTCACCCGGTCGATATCGAGGAAATACTGCGGCGTGCGCGTCTCGAAGGTGAAGAACGGCCGGGCGATCAGCGGGTCCTGGCCGGCCCGGATCGCCAGTTGCTGCACCGCGTCGGCGAGCGCCCTTGGCCCGGCTCCGGTGCGGTCCTGCACCATCATGCGAAAGCCCGCCGCGTTGCCGATGCCGGGCACCGAGGGCGGCGCGAGCGGGATCACCAGTGCCTGCTCGATCACGCCGAGCCGCTGCGCGAGGCTCGCCAGGATCTTCGGCTGCGTCAGCCCCTGCGCGGCCAGCACCACGAAATCGTCGGTCCGGGCGAAGATCGTGCCGGCATTGGGCGCGTTCGTGAAGGTCGCGCCCGAGAAGCCGACGATGCCGACACCGTTCTTGAAGCCGGGCGTCGAGAGCACGATCTCCATCGCCCGCTTCACCACCTCGTCCGTGCGCTGCAAGGCCGCGCCCGGCGGCAGCTGCATCGCGATGATGTAGACGCCGCGCTCCTGCTGCGGGATGAAGCCCTGCGGCGTCGCGCGGAACAGCCCGACCGCGCCATAGACGAGCCCCGCATAGAGGACCAGCACGATCACCACCATGCGCACCACGCGCCCGACCAGCCAGCCATAGCCGGCGCTGAACTTGTCGAACGACCAGTTGAAGGCGCCGAAGAACCAGGCGAGAGGCCGCGCGTACCAGCGCGGCGGCTCATGCGTATGGGGCTTCAGCAGCAATGCGCAGAGCGCCGGCGACAGCGTCAGCGACGAGATCGTCGAGATGGCGGCCGAGGCCGCGATGGTCAGCGCGAATTGCCGGTAGAACTGGCCCGTGATGCCGGTCACGAAGGCGGTCGGCACGAACACCGCGAACAGCACCAGCGCGATCGCGATCAGCGCGATGCCGACCTCGTCCATGGTCTTGTGCGCGGCCTGGCGCGGCGTCATGCCGCGCGCCAGGTTGCGCTCGACGTTCTCGACGACGACGATCGCGTCGTCGACCACGATGCCGATCGCCAGCACGAGGCCGAACAGCGTCAGGTTGTTGATCGAGAAGCCGAAGGCCTGCATCACGCCGAGCGTGCCGATCAGCGACACCGGAATGGCGATCAGCGGGATGATCACGGCCCGCCAGGATTGCAGGAACAGGATGATCACCAGCACGACGAGCAGGATCGCCTCGATGATCGTCGTCATCACGGCGTTGACCGACTGCTGGATGAAGGTCGTCGGGTTGTAGACGATGTCGTAGGCGATCCCGTCCGGGAAGGCGAGCTTGGCCTCGCGCATCGCCGCTTCCAGCGCCTGCGCCGTCGCGATGGCGTTGGAGCCCGGCCGCTGGAACACGCCGAGCCCGACCGCCTCGGCGCGGTCGAGATAGGATTTCGAGGAATAGTCCTGCGCCGCGAGCTCGACCCGCGCGATGTCGCGCAGGAAGGTTTGGCGCCCGTCGCGGTCGGTCTTCACGACGATGCCCGCGAAGGCGTCGGGCTCCACCAGCCGGCCGAGCGTCCTGACCGCGATCTGGAAGGCGCCCTGCTGCTCCACCGGCGGCTGGTTGAGCACGCCCGAGGCGACCTGCACGTTCTGCCGCTGGAGCGCGGCGACCACCTCGGCGGCGGTCAGGTTGCGCGCCGTCATCCGGTCCGGATCGAGCCAGATGCGCATCGCATAGTCGCGCCCGCCGAACACCGAGATCGTGCCGACGCCGTCGACGCGCAGCAGCCGGTCGCGGATCTCGATCGAGGCGTAGTTGGAGACTTCGAGCTGCGAGCGCGCCGCATTCGGCGAGAACACGTTGACGACCAGCAGGAGGTCCGGCGAGTTCTTGCGCACCGTCACGCCGAGGCGCCGCACCTCTTCCGGAAGGCGCGGCTCGGCGAGGCGCACACGGTTCTGGATCTCGACCTGCGCCTGGTCGAGATTGGTGCCGATCTCGAAGGTGATCGAGATCGAGACGCGCCCGTCATCGGTCGAATTCGACGAGATGTAGAGCGCCCGCTCGATGCCGTTGATCTCCTGCTCGATCACGGCCGCGACGGTCTGCGCCACCACCTCGGCGGAGGCGCCCGGATACTGCGCCGAGACCGTGATGGTCGGCGGCGAGATTTCGGGATACTGCGCCACCGGAAGCTGCGGATAGGCGACGATGCCGAGCAGCACGATGACGATCGAGACGACCGAGGCGAAGATCGGCCGGTCGACGAAGAAATGCGTGAAATTCATCGCCGCGCCTCAGCCGGCCGCAGGCTTCGGCGCCGCGGGGGCGGCGGGCGTCGAGGTCGCCGGCGCGGGCTCCGCCTTCACGGGCGTCACCTTGGCGCCGACCCGCGCCCGCATCAGCCCGTTGACGATCACCTGGTCGCTCTTTTCGAGCCCCGCGCGGATGATCCGCCGCCCGTCCGTCAGCCCGCCGAGCTCGACCTGCCGGGCCATGACCGTGCCGTCCGGAGCGACCACCATGACGACGCGCCGGAGCTGGTCCGCGAGGATCGCGACATCCGGCACCGTCAGCGTCTCATAGGGCTGACCGGCCGCCAGGCGCACGGTTGCGAACATGCCGGGCGTATAGAGCCCGTCGGCATTCGCCATGACGGCGCGCAGGCGGATCGTCCCGGAGGACTGGTCGAGCACGTTGTCCATGAAGCTCAGCTCGCCGCGGCGCTTGAACTCCGCCTCGTCGAACAGCTTGACCTCGGCCTGCCGCTTCGGCGCCTCAGGCGCGCCCGGATGGGGATCGTCCTGCCGCTTGGCGCGGATATAGAAGGCCTCGTCGACCGTGAACTCGACATAGATCGGATCGACCGAGACGATCGTGGCGAGCAGCGTCGTATTCGCCGAGATGAGGTTGCCGGGCGCGACGCGCCGGTCGCCGATCCGCCCCGCCACGGGCGCGCGCAGCTCGGTGAATTCGAGGTCGAGCTCGGCCCGGCGGACATTCGCCTGCGACGCGACCACCGCGGCGTCGGCCGTGCGCTTGGCCTGGAAGCGCTGGTCGTAGGTGGCTTCCGAGACGGCCTTTTCCTTGAGCAGCCGCTCGGCGCGCGTCAGCTCGGTCTGCGCGAGGTCGACCGCCACCTGGGCGCGCAGCAGATCCGCCTTCGCCTGGTCGAGTGCCGCCTGGAAGGGCCGCTTGTCGACCACGAACAGCAGCTCGCCCTTCTGCACGAGCTGGCCGTCGCGGAAATTGACGCTGTCGAGATAGCCCGCCACGCGGGCCCGCACCTCCACCGCATCGGTCGCCACGAACCGGCCGACGAACTCGGCCGTGTCGGTGATCTGGCGCGGCTGCGGCGTCTCCACCGTCACCTGCGGCGGCGTTTGCGGCGCGGCGGCGGGCGGGGCGGGCGGCGCCTTGCCGAACAAGCTCAGAACCGCCGTCTTGGCGCGCTCGAAGGCCGAGGGCTGGCCCGGCTGGCCGCTGCATCCCGCAAGCGCGAGCGCCAGCACTATGGCGGCGGCCCGCGCCGGCCGCCTCATGCGATCTGAAGACACCGCTATTCCCCTTGACCCGGCTCGAGCCGCGAAAGCGCGGCTTGCTCGACGCGCCGGGCCGATTATTGGAAAAAGCCTTCACCGACGCGGTTCCCCGCGTCAAGAGCGGCTTTTGGTCAGCCCGGCGCCCGGAACATGCGCAGAATCGCACGCCCGAACAGCAGCAGGACGCCGCCGCCATAGAGAACCGCCGCAACCGCCACCAATGCGCCGAGCCGCAGCGGCGCCGCGACATCGCGGGCGGCAAGGAACGCATCGCTCGCCGCTAGCGCGATCGTGAGCAGCGCCGCGAGCGCCGCGAGCTTGGCGAGCGCCAGGAGAAGCGCCCTGTCGGGCCGGAACAGGCCGCGCTTCAGCGCCACCGCGATCAGGACGAGGATGTTGACCCAGGCCCCGACCGAGGTCCCGACCGCGAGGCCGACATGCTGGAGCGGCCCGGTCAGCGCGATCTTGAAACCGACATTGACCGCCACCGCGACGAGCGCCGCGATCATCGGCGTCGTCGTGTCGCCGCGCGACTGGAAGCCCGAGACGAAGCTGCGCAGCGTCACGAAGGCAAGCAGACCCGCCCCGTAGGCCGCGAGCGCCGCGGCGGCGCGCCCCGCATCCTCGGCCGTGAAGGCGCCGCGCACGAACAGCCCGCGCATGATCGCATCCGGCACCACCAGGAACGCGACGACGCAAGGAACGCCGACGATCAGCGTGATCTCGATCGCCCGGTTCTGCGCGTGCTTCGCGCCCGCCTCGTCGCCCTTGGCGATGCGCCGCGACATCTCGGAGAGCAGCACCGTGCCGGCCGCGATCCCGATGATGCCGACCGGCAGCTGGTTGATCCGGTCGGCATAATAGAGCGAGGCGATCGCGCCGGTCGGCAGGTAGGAGGCAAGGATCGTGTCGGCGAACAGCGCGATCTGCACGCTCGCCCCGCCGATCGTCGCCGGCGCCAGCGCCTTGAAGAAGCGCTTCACGCCGGCATCGAAGCGCGGCAGCGCGAAGACCGGCATCACGCCGGAGCGCAGCGCGTCGCCCGACACGAACAGGAATTGCAGGAGGCCGGACGCCACCACGCCGAACGCCGCCGCATGCCCGGCGGTCGGGAAGGCCGCCGCGCCGATCAGCGCCAGGATCATCGCCAGGTTGAGCAGGATCGGCGCCGCCGCCGCCGCCGCGAAGCGCCCGATCGCGTTCAGCGCCGCCGAGAGCTGGGTGACGAGCGTGATCAGCAGCAGATACGGAAAGGTGATGCGCGTCAGCTCCACCGCCAGCGGATAGCGCAGCGGATCCTCGTCGAGGCCCGGCGCCAGCAGCGCGACCAGCCACGGCATGAACACCACCGCCACGGCGAGCAGCGCGAGCTGCACCAGGAACATCAGCGTGAAGACCTGATCGCCGAAGCGGTTGGCGCTTTCGAGCCCCTCCTCGGCCTTCAATTGCGCGAAGGTCGGCACGAAGGCGGCGTTGAGCGCCCCCTCTCCGAAGATGGCGCGGAAATGGTTCGGCAGGCGGAACGCCACGAGAAAGGCGTCGGCGACCGGCCCGGCACCGAGGATCGCGGCCAGCAGCAGGTCGCGGCCGAAGCCGACGACGCGCGACAGCAGCGTCAGCCCGCCGACCGAGGCGATATTGCGCAGCACGCTCGCGGGCTCTCCCCTAGGGCATGATCTCGAAAAGCGGGAACCGGTTTTCGGAAAAGATCATGCTCGAACAAAAAAGTCGGAATCCGATCCGGCGTCAGATGAGCATAGGATGGTTAAGATGGCATCCAGACGGCGGGCG
>JBDHTH010000184.1:0-6002 GCA_039808545.1 Phreatobacteraceae bacterium
ACCCGTTCGCCGATCTCGCCGAGACCGACGATCCCGAGCGTGCGGCCGCCGATCTCCGAGCCCATGAAGATGTGCCATTCCCGGCGCGTCTGCTGCCGCACGGCGCGCGGCACGCCACGGGTCAGGGCCAGGATCATCGCAAAGACATGCTCGCCGATGACCATGCGGGTCACGCCGGCCGCCTTGGTCAGCACGATGCTTCTCTGCGTGAGGGCGTCGGGCGTAAGGCCCGATGACTTGAAGAAGTGGTCGATCCCGGCGCTCGCCGCCTGGATCCATCGCAGCTTCGGAGCCCGGCCGATCAGCTCCGGCGGCACGGAATACGCGACGAGCGCTTCTGCGTCCGTGATCTCCGCCTCGGTTTGCGCCGCGCTTTCGCTCAGCACGACCTCGATCTCGGGCGCACGCGCGCGCAGCTCGTCGCGCAGCTTCGCGCCTGTCGCCTCATAGGGAAGGCTCGCCATGCCGGGATGATACTTCTCGTAAGAGAAGCTGTGCGGGATCAACAGTTTCACAGGATCCCTCCAGGCTGCGCCGGCAGCCGCGAGAGACCCGGCGGTCCGGGCAAAAGCCTTGCCGCAAGATGCTCTGGATCATTGCCAAAGGAAGAAATGACCGGAGCATCTTTCTTTGAGCTCGCGGCCGTTGCCAACGACGGCACGGCGACCCCGCCATCCACCAGAGAAGCGGTGACTTGCGGGGCAGCGACAATGTTTGAGAGAGCGATGCTCAAGCCGCCTGCTCCAACCGATCGGACAATCAAGTGTGTACATTATTTCTGCGATCCGCCCTAGTCAAGGCCGGAGCTACCGCTTTCAGCAGTTCACATTTAGGACGGCCCTACGATAATCATTTGATAAATAAATTAAATAAGCAACTTGCCGTCCCTATGGCCGCGAGCTTCCGAGAAGCAGGAAGCATATTCTGTACACACTTATGCGGATTTCTGGCTGTCTTCCAGCGCCCGAAGGGCACCCAGCAGGATCAGGCGATTGAGCAGCCGGGCCATCTCGACGTCGCCTGCCCGATAGGCGCGGCATAGGCGGCGATGCTCTTGGAGCGATTCTTCCCGGCGATGCGGCACGTCCAGCGTCCAGCGGCGAAGCCACATGGAGCGCAGCAGAAGCGCGCTGACGATTTGCGTGATCGTCGAATTTCGCGCCGCGTGCAGGTTGAGGATGTGGAACTCGGTGTTGGCCCAGAAGAAGGCGCGATGATCGCCACGGCGCAGCGCGAGCTCCATTCGGCCGACCTTGGCTTCGAGCCGCTCGAATTCCTCGCTCGTGGCGAGACGGATGACGTCCGGCGCCAGGGACTCCATCAAAATGGCGCGGGCGCGAAAGATCTCGCGCGCCCGATCGAGGTCGACGACGTCGACGCGCGGGCGGCGGCGCGGCAGGATCTGCACCAATCCCTGTTTTTCCAGCATCATCAGGGCTTCGCGAACGGGCGTGCGGCTGGTGCCGTAGCGGCGCGCCACGTCGACCGAATTCAACTCGCTGCCCTGCGGCGCCACCTCCTCGATGATGTCGGCGCCGAGATAGGTCGCAACCTTGATGGCGCTGGACGAGGCCGCCCTCTCCTCCTGCGAGATGATCGCGTGCACCGTTTCGCGCGCACGCTCCATCGACTGGAGTTCGGTCATTATGTCGTCCGGCTCGGTGGAGAGCTGCTGCATCAGGCGGTCCGGCATCGATACGCTAGCGGGAAGTGTCGGGGCGAAAGTCTCGATCTCGGCTTTTCGGACGCGCAATTGTCCGTCCAAACACGGCCTGACTATAGCGCGGCGGCGAGGCATAGCCTGTCACTATCGAGTGCGGGCCGGCAAGCATCGCCGCCGACCCGCCCGGTTGGCGCCGCGCCAAGCGCTACGTCCCGAGCGGCCGGCCGGTCGAGCGGCTCGTCACCTGCCCGCCGCGCAGCAGCCCCGCCAGGTAGTAGATGACCGCATAGGAGATGACTTTCGATATGCCCGGAACCGGCGCCACGAAAACGAAGGACAGCCCGTGCAGCCCTTTCCGGGCGGCTTCGTGCACGACATGGACGCATTCGCGCACGCTGAGGCCCATCGGCTCGTCGCCCCAGTCGGGGACGGCGCCGATATCGAGCACGTCGAGGTCGATCTGCATCCAGGTCTTGTCGACGCCGTCAAAGGTTCGTGCGATCGCTTCCTGGGTGACCGGCCCGATGCCGCGCTCGAACACCTCCGCGGCTGTGATCGCCTGCGCGCCGACGCTTCGCAGCGAGGCGAGCATCTCCTTGGCGTTGCGCGGACCACGCATGCCGATCTCGCAGTGATGGCGGGGGTCGATATTGGCGAAATCCTGCCACATGCGCAGTTCCCAGTTCTGCCCGTTCACCCCCTTCGGGCCGCCCGGGAAGCTCGTTTCGGTGCAGTCGCCATGCGCATCGAGGCACAGCGTGCCGACGCGCTCGGCATGGCGGGCGATGCCGCCGGCCACCGCATAGGAGGCGACGGGCGAGCCGCCGCCGATGGTGATCGGCCGGGCGCCCGCGGCAACGACCTCCTCGACCTTGCGGATGCAGTTCTCGATGCTCTGGCCGACATCGTCGACGACCTCGACGTCGCCGTAGTCGACCATCCTCACATGGTCGAACACGTCGAGGTCGAACTCCGGCAGGTAGCCGGCGTAGCGGAGGGAATTGATCCGCGTCCTGCGTGGCGCCTCGACATAGCCGTCGAATTCGTGCGGATCGCGGCCCGGGGTCGGGCGCGTATGGACGTAGGGCACGCCGATGATCGCGAAATCCGCGCCCTTCAGCTCGGCTGCGCTACGCGCAAGCGGCATGCCCATGAAGGTGGGCGTGGCATCGTCGATCATCGGGACCGGAAGGCCGTTGCGCTCGCCGTGGATGGATTGAAACTTCATCGAGAACTCCATTTGCCTTTCAGCGCCGCAGCGACGGCGCGTTCGTGAATTCATAGAAAGACGCCGCTTCGACCGTCCGTCCGAGCCAAAGCGCAGGATCGCTCAAGCGGGGCATCCGGATACGGTCCGGCGGTCGATCGAGGGCACGAAGGAGATCAGCCGGCGGGTGAACTCATGCTGCGGCGCCTTGAACAGCGACTCGCTGTCCTGAATTTCGAGCACCTTTCCGCCCTGCATCACCGCAACGCGGTCGCACATCTGCCGGATAACGGCGAGGTCGTGGCTGATGAACAGGATCGATAGCTTCACCTCGTCGCGCAGATCCTTCAGCAGGTTGAGGATCTGCGCCTGCACCGAGACGTCGAGCGAGGAGGTCGGCTCGTCGCAGATCAGCAGCGCCGGGCGCGGACCGAGCGCGCGGGCGATCGCGACGCGCTGCCTTTGGCCGCCCGAGAACGCATGTGGGAAACGACGCCCCGTTTCCGGGTCGAGACCGACCGCCTCGAGCAGGACGCCGACATCCGCCCTCGCCTCGGCGGCGCTCGACGCCAGATCGTAGAAGACGATCGGTTCGGCGATCGCCTTGGCGACGCGGATGCGCGGGTTCAGCGCCGAGTAAGGATCCTGAAAAACCATCTGCAGCAGGCGCCGCATGGCGCGCGGGCGGCGCCCTTCGATGGAGCCACCCGCAAAGGTGATCGCGCCGGCCGACGGCTTGACCAGACCCGCGACCGTATTGGCGAGCGTGGTCTTGCCGCAGCCGGATTCGCCGACCAGCCCGAAGATCTCGCCGGCCCGGATCGCGAAGGAGACGCCGTCCACCGCGCGGAAGCGGCTTTCCTTCCGCGCGAGCAGGCCGCCGCCATATTCCACGACCAGATCGTCGACGCGCAGAATCTCGCCCTCCATGGGGCGTGCGCTCTTACCGGCCTTGGTGCGGACGCTCTGCCGGGCCGCCCGCGCCTTGGGCGCCTCCTCGGCGGGCACCGGGAAGCGCGGCATCCTGACGTCGAGCCGCGGCACGGCGCCGATCAGGCTGCGTGCGTAGGGATGGCGCGGCGCCGCGAGGACATCGGCGGTCGCGCCGCTCTCGACGGTCTCGCCTTTCAGCATGATGGTGACGCGATTCGCGATCTCGGCCACGACACCCATGTTGTGCGTGATCAGGAGGATGCCGACGCCGCGATCGGTAGCCAGCGAGCGGAGCAGCGCCAGGATCTGCGCCTGCACCGAAACGTCGAGCGCCGTGGTGGGCTCGTCCGCGACGATCAGACGCGGCTCGCAAGCGAGCGCGGTCGCGATGACCACGCGCTGGCGCTGGCCGCCGGACAGTTGATGCGGATAGGCCTTGAGGCGCCGCTCCGGCTCCGGGATTCCGACGATCTTCAGAAGCTCCAGCGCGCGCGCCCTCGCCGCCTTGCGGTCGAGGCCGAGATGATGGCGCATCCCCTCGCCGAGCTGATCCTCGATCGTGAAGATCGGATTGAGGCTGGTCATCGGGTCCTGGAAGATGGCACCGACATCCCGGCCCGGCACGATGCCGGCCGCCCGCCCGGTACGGATATCGACGGGGCGGCCGGCGATCTCGATCCGGCCCGACGCGATGCGGCCCGGCGCCTGCAGCAGGCCGAGCAGCGCATTGCCGACCGTCGTCTTGCCGGCGCCCGATTCGCCGACCAGGGCGTGGATCTCGCCCGGCGCGATCGTCAGATCGAAATCCTTCACCGCCGCGGCAATGCCGCCCGCAGCGAGCGGGTATTCGACCTCCAGCCCCGCAATCGCCAACGCGGGGGCGCTCATCGATACTGCTCGAGCTTGGGGTTGAACCGATCCCGCAGCCAGTCGCCGACGATGTTGACCGCCACGACCAGCAACACGAGCGCCCCGGCCGGCAACACCGAAATCCACCAGAGGCCCGACAGCGCGAATTCGCTGCCGATGCGGATCAGCGTTCCGAGCGAGGGGTAGGTCGGCGGCATGCCGACGCCGAGGAACGAAAGCGTGGCTTCGGTGAGGATAGCGGCCGCCAGATTGACCGTGGCGATGACCATCACGGGGCTGAGGATATTGGGCAGGATGTGGCGCCACATGATGCGCAGCGGCGGCAGGCCGATCACCTTGGCGGCGCGCACATAATCCTTGCGCGCCTCGCTCATCGTCGCGGCGCGGGCGACGCGCGCATACAGCACCCATTCGTTGATGGCGATCGCCCCGATCAGCACCAGGGGCACCCATCGCACATCGGCCGCCTCCGGCCAGATCGCCCGCGCGATGCCGCTGACGAGCAGCGCCAGCAGGATGGCGGGCAGGCTGAGGATCACATCGCCGATCCGCATGAGCACCGTGTCGACCAGGCCGCCGCAATAGCCCGCGATGCAGCCGAGCGCGACGCCGGTCGTCGCCGCGAGCAGAACGGCGCCAACCCCGATCATGAGCGAGACCCGGAGCCCGTAGATCATCGCGGAGAGGAGGTCTCGACCCTGATTGTCGGTGCCGAACCAATGCGCCGCGGTGCCGTTCGGCATGAACGCCGGCGGCAGCTCCGCGTTCAGCAGATCGAAGCTCGTCATGTCGGTCGGATCGCTGGGCGCGACCTGCCGCGCCAGGAGCGCGACGACGACGAACAGGATGACGACGCCAAGCGCCAGCGCGACCCCTGCCGGCATCGCCATCCGGCTACGCCTGCGATTGGCGGTTGCCGCTCGCTCCTTGTCGAGCCGCCGGCGCTCGGTTCCCCCGGACGAAGCCGTGCTCATGTGCCTCTCGTCCGCAGGCGCGGATCGATCAGCACATAGATCAGATCGACAAGGGTGTTGATCGCCACGAAGAGGAAGCCGACGAACAGGAGATAAGCCGCCATCACCGGCGTATCGACGACGGCGACCGACTGAATGAACAGCAACCCCATGCCGGGCCACTGGAACACGGTCTCGGTCACGATCGCGAAGGCGATCATCGAGCCGATCTGCATGCCCATCACGGTCACCACCGGCATCAGCGCGTTGCGCAGCGCCAGGCGATAATGGACGTAGCGCGGCGGCAGGCCGCGCGCCCGCGCGAAGCGGATGAAATCCGACGCCAGCACGTCTATCATCTCGGCGCGGACCAGCC
>JBDHTH010000185.1:0-5966 GCA_039808545.1 Phreatobacteraceae bacterium
TCGATGGATTTCCCGCTCCAGCGCTCCAGGATCTCGGCCGCCCAGCCGACCACCGGATGGCCGGGCGCGGTCCGGCTGGCCGGCATCAGGAAGCCGGTCGGCCGCACCTCGACCTCCGTGAGCCCGGCCCCGCGGAAAGCGGCCGCGAAGGCCGGCGCGAAGCTGTGCGGATCGGCTTCCGGCAGAAAGCTGACCTGGCAGAGAGCGCGAGCCCGCGGCCCGATCGCGTAGACCGGCCGGTCGACATCCCCATAGTCGAGCGCGATGATCTCCAGGTTGTTGCGGTTGAGCAGGCGCGCCGCCGGCGAGGCGCTGCCATCGCCCCAATCCGGATCCGGGCTCGGCAGGCCGGCCGCGGCAGGCGGCGCGAGCCGGTCGAACAGCGGCTCGTAGGCGAGCGCGGCTTGCGGCGTCGTGAGCGCCGCGACAAGCGGGCGGCCGCGCGCGTCGGTCAGCATCGCCAAGGCCCGCACGAGGATCTGCCCGGCATTGGCGAGCCAGCCGCCCCAATTGCCCGAATGATAGGCCCGCTCGCGCAGCCTGACCGAGATCTCCAGGTCGATGACGCCGCGGGCGCCGAGGAACAGCGTCGGCCGCTCGCTCGACCAGCGCGGCCCGTCCGAGGCGATCAGCAGGTCGGCGCGCAGCTTGTCCCGGTGCCGCCGGCAGAAGTCTTCCAGGCCCGGCGAGCCCGCCTCCTCGCCCATCTCCATCAGCAGGATCGTGTTGAAGCCGAGCCGGCCGCGCGCCGCGAGCACGATCGAAAGGGCCGCGAGATTGACGCTGTGCTGGCCCTTGTTATCCGCCGTGCCGCGCCCGTAGAGCCGTTCACCGCGCCGCGTCAGCGCCCAGGGATCGAGCCCTTCCGACCAGGTGCCGGGCGCCGCCTGCACGACGTCGCCATGCCCGTAGAGCAGGATGGTCGGCAGCTCCGGCCCCTCCTCGCGCCGCGCGACGAGGACGGGCAGCGGGCTGAGATCCGGCTCGACCAGGATCTCGCTGGAAAACCCCATCGCGGCGAGCGCCGGGCCGATCTCGGCCTCCAGATAGCGCGTCAGGACCGGCCCCGCCGCGGGATCGGCGCTCTCGGTCGGCATGGCGACGCGCCGGGCAAGATCGGCGAGCAGCCGGCCTTCCGCGATATAGGCATCGACCGCCTGCTCGAGCTGTTCGTTGCGGTCCCTCGCGGCCATGGGTTTCCCGTCGGTCTAGGAGGCCTGCGCTGCCGGGCGCAGCGCGGTCTGAAGCGTGGCCTCGACGGCGTCGCCGAGGCGCGCGCACCACTCCCGGCAGCCGCGCTCATGCGCGATCAGGTCGTTGCGGACCTCGACCAGCGTCGAGGGGATCTGCCGCGCATCGCCATGGGCCGGGATCGTCTGGTCGTGCTCGTCGATCCGGTAGGGCTGGTCGAGCGCCACCGTCAGCGTCCCGTCGGCCTTCAGCGCGTCGTGCAGCGCAAGGCTCGGCCAGGCGATCGCGCCCGGCAGGAAGCCGATATGCCAGGGCCGCGCATGACCGAAATAGACCGGCGTGAAGCTGTGCATGGCGATCAGCAGCGTCGGCAGGCCACGCGCCGCGCGCCGGCTCAGCAGCGCGCCGACCGCATCCTGGAACGGCCGCCAGATCGCCTCGATGCGCGCCACGCGCTCGCTCTGGAAAAGACGGAGATTGCCCGGAACAGGCGTTGCCTCGCTGATCTCCGGAATGAGGCTCGGCGCGGCGAGGCAGCGGTTGCAGTCGATCACCAGCCGCGAATAGACCTGCCAGACGAGCGGCGCCTTGAAGCGGTCAGCGAGCATCTCGGAGAGCGGCAGCGCGCCGATGTCCCAGGCGATGTGCCGCGTCATCGCCTCGGCCGGAAGACCGAGATCGCCGCAGCGGCGCGGCAGGCGGTTGCCCGCATGCTCGCAGACGAAGACGATCGGGCTGTCCGACTCGGCGTAGCGCGTTTCGACCGGCTTCGGCTCGTCGGGTTCGAGAAGCATGGGCTCGTGCTCGGAAAGTCTCGTCTGATGAATTCTTATCAACAGCGGAACTTTCGTCAACGGTGAAACGATCTCATCACTCGCCGCATGTTTCGGCGCCGTGGTGCCTCCGCCTCGATCATTGTATGCAGACAATCTTCAGAAGCAGGGAGGCGACCCCCATGGCGCAGGCGCGATCGATACCGTGGATGCGGCCGCTCTCGGCCGCCGGCGGCCCGCTCTACATGCAGATCGCCCAGCTCGTCGAGGACGCGACGGTCGCGGGCGGCCTGAAGCCGGGCGACCGGCTCCCGCCCCAGCGCCAGCTCGCCCAAGCGCTGGGGGTCGACCTGACGACCGTCTCGCGCGCCTATGCGCAGGTCCGCCAGCGCGGGCTGCTCGACGCCGTCACGGGGCGCGGCTCGTTCATCGCGGCGCGCAGCGAGTATGCGGGCCCGCCGATCGATCTCGGCATGAACATCCCGCCCTCGCCGAAGGGCGTCCGGCTCGGCGAGCTGATCCGCCGCGGCGTCGGCGAGATCGTCGCGCGCTCCAATGTCGACCTGCTCATGAGCTACCATATCGGGCCGGGCAGCCTGGCGGACCGCGCCGCCGCCGCGTCCTGGCTCGCGCCGGTCCTCGGGCCGGTCGAGCCGCAGCGGATCGTCGTGGCGGCCGGGGCGCAGCCGAGCCTCGTCGCGCTGCTCGCGAACCTTGCGGCGCCGGGGGGTGCGGTCCTCGTCGATCCCCTCGTCTATCCGGGCATGCTGGCGGCGGCGCGCCATCTCGGCTTGCGGCTCGTGCCGGTGGCGGGCGATCGCGACGGCATGCGGCCGGATGCGCTCGTGGCGGCCGCGCAGCGGCATGGCGCGGCGCTGCTCTATCTCGTGCCGACCATGCACAATCCGACCGGCCTGACGATCCCCGAGGCCCGCCGCCGCGATCTCGCGAGCGTGGCGGCGCGCTGCGGGCTGAAGATCCTGGAGGACGACCCCTATGCGCGGCTGGCGGGCGATGCGCCGCCCGCTTTCGCGACGCTGGCGCCGGCGCTCACCTACCATGTCGCGACGCTGTCGAAGGGGCTGACGCCGGGCCTGCGCACCGCCTTCATCGTGCTGCCGCCGGCGGCCTCGGCCGACGCGGTCGCGGCGGCGCTGCGGATGACGACGCTGATGACGGCGCCGCTGATGACGGCGCTCGCGACGCATTGGATCCGCATCGGCGCCGCCGAGGAGATCCTTCTTGGCGTGCGCGCCGAGGCGGGGCTGCGCCAGGCGCTCGCAGCCGCCATCCTGCCGCAGGCGCTGCCCGCCCATCTCCATGCGCTGCATGTGTGGCTGCCGCTGCCGCCGCATTGGGGCGGAAACAGGCTCGTCGAGGCGGCCCGCCGGCAGGGGCTCGGCGTCACGCATGCGGAAGCCTTCACGGCCGACGGCGCGGCCCCCGACGCGGTGCGGCTCTCGCTCGGCGGCGTGCCGGACCGCGCCAAGCTCGCGGCCGCGCTCAAGACCCTGGCGCGGATCATCGGCGGCAAGGCCGGGGCCGAGGCGCCGGTCGTGTGACGATCTCGCGGCCGGCGCTATTCGGAACCGGACCGCACGAGCCGGCCTTCCTCCGCCTTGAAGAAATACTGCGAGGCCACCAGCCATCCCTTCAAGGGCCGCAGCGGCAGGACGCAGGTGAGAAGCCCGAAGGGCAGCGTCGTCGCGAGATGCACCCAGAGCGGCGCCTGGTATTTCACCTCCAGCCAGAGGCCGAGGATCACGCAGGGCACGCAGACGAACATCATGACGAAGAAGGCCGGCCCGTCGGCCGGGTCGGCGAAGCCGAAATCGAGTCCGCAAGCCTCGCATTTCGGCTTGAGCGTCAGGAATCCGTCGAAAAGCCGCCCCTGCCCGCAGCGGGGACAGAGACCGCGGGGGCCTGTGTGCAGCGGCGAAAGCCGGGGCCAGCGATCGGTGGGCATGCGGATCTCCTGCGACAAGGACAGGAGCGCATATAACATTGAAGGCATACAATATCAACATTGTATGCTTCAAGCTCTGCCAATGCCGGCACGGAGGCGGATCCGAGCCCGAAGCCGAACCGATTGGCGAGAAGACCGTGGTCGGGCGGGGCCTAATGCCCGCCTGCGTGCGCTTCCGCGCTAGGCGGCCGATCCCGACGAGAAAGCGCGCTCGAACGCCTTGGCGACATCCGCGAAGAGCTCGAGATCGGCCGCCAGCATCTGCTGCACGATCGGCCAGCCGCGGATCTGCGCCGCGAGGTCGTTGACCTTGTCGGAGGCGCCGAGGCGCGGCACCTCGGGCAGATCGGCCGACAGCGCGGCGCCGAGACGGGCCCAGAAGAAGCCGAGATCGGTCCTCAGGCCCACCACCTCCATGTCCGAGAGGATGTCGAGCGCATTGCCGACCGCCACATCCTCCAGCCCGTCCTCCGGCGCCCGGCAGGTCAGAAGGCGGGTCAACTGGTTGGTCAGCGGAAAGCGGTCGAGCGCCGACAGCGATTTCAGCCAAGGCTCGAACGCCTCCACATCGCCGATATCGGCCGCCGTGAGCGAGCGCAGCATCGGCTGATAGCTCTCGTTGAGGATGCCGGTGCCGGCGAGCTCCGCCGCCTTGGTCGCCCAGCGCAGCACGAGGAGCTGCTCGGCCAGCTCCTCCACCGGCTCGCGCAGCACGATGCAGCTCTTGAAGCCGCGGTCGCGCAGGAGCGGATCGTAGTTCGGCAGGTGCAGCCGCCCCGAGCACAGGATCGATTCCGTGAACGGGATGCCGATGATCGAGCGCGCCGCCTCCTCGGGCACGCGCTCGAGCCGCGTGAAGATCATGTGGAACGGCGTCTGCAGCGCCTCGTTCAGCGCCACCTGCGGCACGAGCGAGGTCTCCAGGCGGAACAGCTTGGCGTTGAGCGTCGCCTCGGCGGGGCGGCGTCGGAAGATGCGGATATTCGTCGCCTCGTCATAGACCTCGACGTCCTTCGCCGCCGTCAGCCCCGGCACGTTGTTCTCGTCGACGACGAAGCCGCAGATGCCGGTATCGTGCAGCCCCTGCTCGCGCAGCAGCGGCCGCAGGATCGTCGCCTCCACGACCTTGCGCATCTCGCCGTCGATGAACACCACCACGCGCGGCGTGGCGGTCGGATTGTCGGGCATGATCCAGCCGACGATGTGATTGCCGGCGTCGATGTCGATGCTGAACAGCATGGTTCCGTAAAGCTTGCTTGGGGACTAGCGCCGCTTGTCGCGAATGACCGCGATGAGCGTGATCAGGTTGGTCCAGATGACGCCCGACATCATAAAGACGAAGAAGGTGAGCCGCCACCACACCGGATCGCTGGCGCTGACGGGCAGGCTCGGCGGCACGAAGACGCTGAGGAAGATCGCCTTGGCCTGGGCGCGCCGCTCCGCCTCCTGCAGCCCCTTCGCGGTCAGCGAGACGAGGGTCTCGGAGAAGCGCTTCTCCAGCTCGGTCTCCTCGAAGGCGCCGAGCGCCGCGATCGCCGACTTCAGGTCCTCGGACGATTGCCCGAGCTTGCGCCGGAGGTCGTCGATGCCGGCATCGAGGGCCCGCACCCGGTCTTCGAGGATGTTGGCGCCCGGCGCCGAGGGCGCCTGCAGGCGGCGCAGCACCTCGATCTCCTGCTGCGCGACGATGCGCTCGGTCTCCAGCTTCAGAAGGCTCAGCGACAGCGTCTCGGCGACCTGCACGGGATCGACCGCGACCCGCTTCAGCCGCCATTCCTGCTGCTGCGCGAGCGCCGCCGCATAGCGCGCTTCGGCGGCGCGCAGATCGCGCTGGGCGTCGCGCAGCGTATCGTTGCGCGACTGCTCGTTCAGCGCGTTCAGCAGCACCTCGCTCTCGGCGAGGATGCGGCGGGCGATCTCCTGCGCGTCCTCGGGCGAGAAGGCGCGCACCCGCAGCACCACCAGCGAGGTGCGCCGGTCGACCGCCGCGACCACATGCTTGTTCCAGAACCGCCCGAGATCCTCGATCGAGGCGT
>JBDHTH010000186.1:0-5956 GCA_039808545.1 Phreatobacteraceae bacterium
TCGGCCGCCTGGATGCGCACGCGCACCTCGTCGCCCTGCAGCTCGGCCTGCACGAGGATCGACACCGCCTTGCCGGGTTGCAGCAGCTCGCGATACTCGCCGAGCCCCTCCGAGAAGATCACCGCCTCGTAATGGCCGGTCGGGTCCGAGAAGCCGATCACGCCCATCTTGGAGCCGGACTTGGTGCGCCGCTCCAGCCGCGACACCACCATCGCGGCGAGGCGCCCGGCGCTCGCCCCGTCCTTGACCTTCTTTTGCAGGCTCATCCAGTTGTCGGCCTTCAGCCGCGTGACGACGCCGGCGTAATCGTCGAGCGGATGGCCAGTGAGGAAGAAGCCGACCGCCTCGTGCTCGCGCTTCAGCCGCTCGGCCGGCAGCCAGGGCTCGGCCTCCGGCAGCACGATGCCGCGCGCCGCCTCCCCGCCGAACAATTCGTTCTGCCCGGTCGCGACGCTCTCCTGGGCCCGCTGCGCCTCGCCGAGCACCCGGTCGAGCTCGGCGAACAGCCGCGCCCGATCCGGCGCCAGGGCATCGAAGGCGCCCGCCGCCACGAGGCTCTCCAGCGTGCGCTTGTTGAGGAGCTTCGGCGGCAGCCGCCGGGCGAAATCCGAGAGGTCGCGGAACGGCCGCTCGCCGCGCGCCGCGACGATGCCCGCGGCGGCCTGCTCGCCGACCCCCTTCACGGCGCCGAGCGCATAGAGGATCTTGCCGTCCTCCACCGTGAAGGCGGCGGCCGAGCGGTTGATGCAGGGCGGCACGACGTCGATGCCGAGCCGCCGCGCCTCCTGCCGGAACTCCGACAGCTTGTCGGTATTCGACATGTCGAGCTGCATCGAGGCGGCGAGGAACTCGGCCGGGTATTTCGCCTTCAGATAGGCCGTCTGGTAGGTGATCAGCGCATAGGGCGCCGAATGCGACTTGTTGAAGCCGTAATCGGCGAATTTCGCGCAGGCCTCGAAGATCGCCTCCGCGTCGCGCTGCGTGATGCCGCGCTCGGTCGCGCCGGTGAGGAAGCGCTCGCGCTGCTTCTCCATCTCGGCGCGGATCTTCTTGCCCATGGCGCGGCGCAAGAGATCCGCCTCGCCGAAGCTGTAGCCCGCAAGGTCGCGGGCGATCTGCATAACCTGCTCCTGATAGGTGATGACGCCGTAGGTCGGCTCCAGGATCGGCTCGAGCTTGGGATGGAGATAGGTGGTCGTCTCCCGGCCGAGCTTGCGCGCGCAATAGGTCGGGATATTCGCCATCGGCCCCGGCCGGTAGAGCGCGACGAGCGCGATCAGGTCCTCGAACCGGTCGGGACGCATGTCGACGAGAGCGCGCCGCATGCCGGCGCTTTCCACCTGGAACACCCCGACCGTCTCGCCGCGCGCCAGCATCTCGAAGGGCTCGGGATCGTCGAGCGGCAGATGCCCGACATCGACCGCGATGCCGCGCCTGGCGAGCAGGTCGACGGTGGTCTGCAGCACCGTGAGCGTCTTCAGGCCGAGGAAGTCGAACTTCACCAGCCCCGCCTGCTCGACCCATTTCATGTTGAACTGGGTGACAGGCATGCCGGATTTCGGATCGCGGTAGAGCGGCACGAGCTCGGCGAGCGGCCGGTCGCCGATCACGATGCCGGCCGCATGCGTGGAGGCGTGCCGATGCAGCCCTTCGAGCTTGCGGGCGATCTCGAAGGCGCGCTTGACGATCGGCTCGGACTCGATCGCCGCCTGAAGGCGCGGCTCGCCCTCGATCGCCTGCGCCAGCGTCACCGGATTGGCCGGGTTCTGCGGCACCATCGTGCACAGCGTCGACACCTGGCCGAACGGCATCTGCAGCACGCGTCCGACATCGCGCAGCACGCCCCGCGCCTGCAGCGTGCCGAAGGTGATGATCTGCGCCACCTGCTCGCGCCCGTAGCGCTGCTGCACATAGGCGATCACCTCGTCGCGCCGGTTCTGGCAGAAATCGACGTCGAAATCCGGCATCGAGACGCGTTCCGGATTGAGGAAGCGCTCGAAGAAGAGCTGGAAGCGCAGCGGGTCGAGATCCGTGATGGTCAGCGCATAGGCGACGAGCGAGCCGGCGCCCGAGCCGCGCCCCGGCCCGACCGGGATCTGCTGCGCCTTGGCCCATTGGATGAAGTCGGCGACGATCAGGAAGTAGCCCGAATACTTCATGCGCTCGATGACGCCGATCTCGTAGTCGAGCCGCTGCCTGTAATCCTCAAGGCTCACGCCGGGGGCCGGCGGCTGCGTCTCCAGCCGGCGTTTCAACCCCTCCTCGGCCTGGCGCCTGAGCTCGGCCGCCTCCGCCTCCGGCCCGCCCTCGTCGCCCGTGAAGCGCGGCAGGATCGGCTTGCGCGTCGCCGGCCGGTAGCTGACCCGCCGGGCGATCTCGACCGTCGACTGGATCGCCTCCGGCAGATCGGCGAACAGCGCGTTCATCTCGGCCCGCGTCTTGAAGCGCTGCTCGGGCGAGGCCTGCCGGCGCTCGCCATCCGCCACCAGCGCGCCCTCGGCGATGCAGAACAGGGCGTCATGCGCCTCGTGATCGGCGGCGGTGGCGAAATACGGCTCATTGGTCGCGACGAGCGGCAGACCGTGCTTGTAGGCGAGCGCCGTAAGCCCGGCCTCGCGCCGCTTCTCGCCTGCCACCGACAGGCGCTGGAGCTCGATATAGAGCCGGTCGCCGAACACGTCCTTCAGCGCGCCGAGCCGCGCCTCCGCGATATCGGCCATGCCGGCGCCGAGCGCCTTGTCGAGCGGCCCCGACGGCCCGCCCGAGAGCGCGATCAGCCCCCTGCCGGTCTCGCCGAGCCAGGGAAGCGCGATCCGCGCCGCCTCCCCATCCGGGCTCTCCATGAAGGAGCGGCTGACGAGCCGCATAAGATTGGCGTAGCCCTCCGCATCCGCCGCGAGCAGCACGAGCCGTGGCAACACCGCCGCGTCGTCGCGCCCGTTCGGCTTCACATCGCCGAAATCGACCGCGAGCGACGTGCCGACGATCGGCTGGATGCCGTAGGACGCCGCCTTCTCGGAAAATTCGAGGGCGCCGAACAGATTGCCCGTATCGGTCAGCGCCAGCGCCGGCTGCTTGTCGCTCCTTGCGAGATCGATGAGCTTGCCGAGCGTCAGCGCCCCCTCCAGCAGCGAGTAGGAGGAATGCGTGTGCAGGTGGATGAAAAGCGGCTCTCGTGCCATCGCGCTGCCCCGATAATCGGGCCGCCGCCGGACAGGCCCGCGCCCCGATCCACCCATGAAGTTACGGAAGCCCCAGCCCTATCAGAGTCGCTCCCGCCCGTCAGGGCCGGCGCTGCCAGCCATGCCCGCGATCCACAGGCGCCGTTCCCAATTCACGCTCCGAAGGCCTGCGCGAGCGCCGCGATCATCGAACCGAACAGCGCCAGCGACACCAGGGCGGCGGCATCTTCCACGAGGTCACGCAACATCATCAGGCTCCGCTTCGGATGAGAACAAAACAAGAATGTTCTATTTTTGTTCTTTTGTCAAGCGCACCCGAAAGATGCTTGCGCGGCACCCTCCACCCATGGTTCACAGGAGGTGAATCGGGAGATGAGTGATGCCAAACCGCTATCCGAGCCTCGCGGGCCAGACCGCCATCGTCACCGGCGGGGCGAGCGGCATCGGCGCCACGATCGTCGCCGATCTGGTGGCCGAGGGCGCCAAGGTCGGCTTCCTCGACATCGACACGGCGGCCGGCGAGGCGCTGGCCGGCGCGCTCGGCGCGGCGGTTCGCTTCGAGGCCGTCGATATCCGCGACATCGAGGCGGTGCAGGCGGCGATCGAGCGGCTGCGCGCCGCGCTCGGCCCGATCACCATCCTCGTCAACAACGCGGCGCGCGACGATCGCCACACCATCGACCAGGTGACGCCGGCCTATTGGCGCGATCGGATGGCGATCAACCTCGATCACCAATTCTTCGCCAGCCAGGCGGTGTGGCGCGACATGGCGGCGGCCGGCGGCGGCGCCATCGTCAACATGAGCTCGACGAGCTATCTCGCCAGCCACTCCTCCATGGTCGCCTACAAGACCGCGAAATCGGCCGCGATCGGCCTCACCCGCGCGCTGGCCCGCGAGCTCGGCGGCCACAACATCCGCGTCAACGCCATCCTGCCCGGCTGGATCATGACGCCGCGCCAGATCGAGAAATGGCTGACGCCGGAGGGCGAGGCCGATCTCCTTGCCCGCCAATGCCTCAAGCGCAAGCTGGTGCCGGCCGACATCTCGCGGACCGTGCTGTTCCTTGCCTCCGACGACGCGAGCGCCATCACGGCGCAGGCGATCATCGTCGACGGCGGCTGGGTGTAGACGCAGCGCGATCTGGCGTTTAACGGCGACGTAAGGTCTATCTGAACTACTCTGCGCTTTGCGGAGAACGTGATTCGACGCGAGCCGACGCCAGCGCCGAACGGCGGAGATGCCGAGGCCGAAGCGGGATGCGCATGGAGCTGATGAACTGCGCCTTGCTGCTGGGAGAGGCGCTTCTCTATTTCGCGGTCATGGCCGGCCTTTTCCGCCTGCGCAAGGCGCTCGGCATCGGCCTGGTGATCTGCGCCCTCGGCGTAATGCACTTCCTGGAGACCTATCTCGCCGCCGTCTTCTACGTGGCGCTGCCCTTCGGCGTGATCTCGCCCGGCTCCGTGGTGCTGTTCTCCGGCAAGCTCGCGATGCTGCTGCTGATCTATCTGCGCGAGGACGCCGTCACGGTGCGCCAGCCGATCTACGGCCTCCTCATCGGCAACATCCTGACGATCGGCCTCGTCGCGGTCCTGCGCTTCCACGAGGCCGTGCCGATCATCCCCGGCCGGCTGCCCGATATCGGCTTCATCGACACCATGGGCGGGCTGATGATCTGGGGCACGACGCTGCTGTTCGTCGATGCGATCGCGGTCATCCTGCTCTACGAGAAGCTCGGCGCCTGGATCGGGCGCGCGCAATTGCCGCGCGTCCTGCTGGCGCTGGCGACGATCCTCACCTTCGACCAGGCGGGCTTCTACATCGTGCTGCGCCTCCTGACCGACGCGCCGCTCGCGGTGTTCTTCGGCGGCTGGATCGCCAAGATGGGCGCGGCGGTGGTCTTCAGCCTGCTGCTCGTCGCCTATCTCAGATGGATCGAGCGCGACACCGGCGCCGAGCCCGGCTCGATCGCCGACATCTTCAGCGCGCTGAGCTACCGGGAGCGCTACGAGGCGCTGCTCGAGCATTCCGGCCGCGACGGCCTGACCGGGCTGCTGCATCGTGGCCGCTTCGAGGCGATGGGCCGCGACGCGATGGCGGCGCATCGCCGCGACGCCCGGCCGGTGACGCTGCTGATCATCGACATCGATCATTTCAAGCAGATCAACGACCGGCACGGCCATGTCGCGGGCGATCAGGTGATCCGGGCGGTCGCCGATGCGCTCGGCCGCTGCGGCTCGCAGACCGACCGGATCTTCCGCATCGGCGGCGAGGAATTCGCGATCCTGAGCGATCAGCCGCTCGCCATCGCGCGCATTCTCGGCGAGCGCATCCGCCACGACGTGATGCTGTCGACGGCGGCGCTGGCGCACCGCGCCACGGTCAGCATCGGCGTCGCGGTCGCCGGGTCCGACGGGTCGGATCTGCCGGAGCTGTTCGCGGCTGCCGACCGCTGCCTCTACGCCGCCAAGGCCAATGGCCGCGACCGCGTCGTCACCACGCAGGACAATCTCCGACACGACGCTTCGCTCGCCGCGACGATCGATTGACCGCCGCCGCGCCGTGCCGGTCAGAGCCCCGACAGGACGTCGCCGACCCCGGAGATGACCGCCCCGGCGACCTCCGCCGCCCCCGACGCGACGGCGCCGGCCACCTCGCCCGCGCCCGAGAGCACCGCACCGGCGACCTCGCCGGCGCCGGTCACGGCGCTGCCCGCGGCATCCGCGACGGCGCCGCCGACCTCCGTCGTGGTCTCGACCGCGCTCTTGGTGGTGTC
>JBDHTH010000187.1:0-5952 GCA_039808545.1 Phreatobacteraceae bacterium
GGCGAGGACTCGCTGCCGAAGGAGCGCTACCAGCTCTATCACGAGGAGAAGGCGAAGGGCGGCATCGGCCTGACGATGTTCGGCGGCTCGTCGAACGTCTCGCCCGATTCCGGCTCGGTGTTCGGCCAGCTCAGCGTCGGGCACGACCGGATCATCCCGCATTTCCAGGCGTTCGCGGATCGCGTCCACCGCCACGGCGCCGCGATCATGTGCCAGATCACCCATCTTGGCGGCCGCAGCCACTGGCGCTCCGACAACTGGCTGCCGACGGTGTCCCCGTCGCGCTATCGCGAGCCCTCGCATCGCGGCTTCACCAAGGAGATCGACCGCTACGACATCGACCGCATCGTGCGGCAATTCGGCGATGCGGCCCGCCGCTGCAAGGAGGGCGGGCTCGACGGGCTGGAGGTGCATGTGCACGGCCATCTCGTCGGCCAGTTCTGGAACCCGCTGGTGAACCGGCGGAGCGACGAATTCGGCGGCTCGCTGGAGAACCGCGCCCGCTTCGGGCTGATGGTGTTCGAGGAAATCCGCCGGCGGGTCGGCCCGGATTTCCTGGTTGGCGTGCGCATGGCGGTCGGCGAGGGCCACGAGGAGGGGATGAGCGGCGCCGATTATCTCGAAATGGCGAAGCTGCTCGAGCGCTCCGGGCTGATCGATTTCTTCAACCTGACCTATGGCCGGATCGACACCGCGGTCGGCCTCGCCAACTACATGCCGGGCATGCATGTCGGCCTCGCGCCGCAGCTCGCGCATGTCGCGGCGGTCAACCGGCATCTCGGCCTGCCGATCTTCCACGCGGCCCGCATCAACGACCTCGCGACGGCGCGCTACGCCATCAGCGAGGGATTGCTGTCGCTTGTCGGCATGACCCGCGCGCATATCGCGGACCCGCATATCGCCGCCAAGCTGATGCGCGGCGAGGAGGCACGGATCCGCCCCTGCGTCGGCGCCACCTACTGCTCCTGGCAGCGGCGCTGCATCCACAACGTCTCGATCGGGCGCGAGGCGACGCTGCCGCACCTGATCGAGCCAGCCGCGACCCGCCGTCGGGTGGTTGTGGTCGGGGCGGGACCGGGGGGCCTGGAAGCGGCGCGGATCGCGGCCGAGCGCGGCCATGAGGTGATCGTCTTCGAGGCGGCGCCGCGGGCCGGCGGGCAAGTGCTGCTCGCGGCGCGCATGCCGCGCCGCTGCGACCTGATCGGCATCGTCGACTGGCGCGTCGCCGAATGCGAGCGGCTCGGCGTGACGTTCCACTACAACCGCTACGCCGACGAGGCCGTGATCGCTGCCGAGTCCCCCGATATCGTGATCATCGCGACGGGCGGCATGCCCGACCGCATGGAGGACGAGGTGTCGGGCGCCGAGCTGACCGAAACCGTCTGGGACCTGCTGGAGACGAACCGCGCGCCGCAGGGCACGGTGCTGTTCTACGACGGGACCGGCACGATCACGGGCGCGGCCGGCGCCGAGATGCTGGCCGAGCAGGGCGTCAAGCTGATCTACGCGACGCCCGACAACCAGGTGGGCCAGGAGACGAGCTATCTCGACCGGCCCTTCATCATGCGCGAGCTCTACAAGGCCGGAACCGCGATGCATCCGGACCGGCGACTGGTCGGCGTGCGGCGCAACGGCAACCAGCTCGAGGCGACGCTCGTCAACGAATACAGCGGCGAGGAGGCGAGAATCGCCTGCGACCGCGTGGTGATCGAGCGCGGCACCGTGCCGATGGAGGAGGTCTACGCCGCCATGCGTCCCGCCTCGCGCAATGACGGCGTCATCGATCTCGACGCCTTCGTCGCCGGCGAGCCGCAGCGCTTCGTCGCCAACGAGGCGGCAGGCTACGAGCTCTACCGGATCGGCGACGCGGTCTCCTCGCGCGACATCCACGCCGCGATGCTGGACGCCATGCGCCTTTGCAAGAGTCTCTGACCATTTCGTGAGGCGCGCTCGCGCGCCTCGTTCCTTTCGCTCTTTTCGGATCGCATCATGAAGCTCAAGACGGCGCGCATCTTCCTCATCGAAAGCGGCGGCATCCGCCCCGTGATCCTGGAGCTGGTGACCGAGGACGGCATCGTCGGGCTCGGCGAGGCCGGCGTCGCCTACGGCGTCGGCGGCACCGCGGCGGCCGGCATGCTCAAGGACATCATCGAGCGCTTCATGATGAACGGCGTCGATCCGTGCCGCATCGAAACGCTCTGGGCCGAGATCTTCGACCACGGATTCTGGGCGAAGGGCGGCGGGCCGATCATCTATGCGGCGATGAGCGCGATCGAGCAGGCGATGCTCGACATCAAGGCGCGCGCCCTCGGCATCCCGGTCTACGAGCTCCTCGGCGGGCGCGTCCATGACCGGCTGCGCACCTATTGCAACGGCTGGTATTTCGGCTGCACCGAGGATGCCGACCTGCCGCACGCCGCCGAGAAGGCGGTCGCGGACGGCTATGACGCGCTGAAATTCTACCCCTTCGTCACGATCCTGCCGGAGGGGCGGCTGCGCCATCCCTCCTACCGCGCCGCGAGCGATCCCGGCCTCGTCAAGCGGGCCGTCAAGACCGTCGCGGCGATCCGCAGCGCGGTCGGCGAAGCGGCCGAGCTGATGCTCGACCTATCGGCCGGGCTGACGCCGGACGACACGATCCGCTTCTGCCGGGCGGTCGAGCGCTACGACATCACCTATGTCGAGGAGCCGGCGATGCCGGGTGACGTTGCGGCCCTCAAGAAGATCGCCGACGCGATCCCGCAGCGCGTCGCGGTCGGCGAGCGCATCTATTCGCGCTACGGTTTCCGCGACGTGCTCGAAAGCCGCGCCGCCGATATCCTGCAGCCCGATATCGGCAATACGGGCGGGCTCCTGGAGGCGCGCAAGATCGCCGCGATGGCGGAGGCCTACAGCATGAAGGTGCAGCCCCATATCTGCGCCAGCGCGCTGTCGACCGCGGTCGGCATGCATTTCAGCGCCTCGATCCCGAATTTCTACATCCAGGAGCATTTCCCCTATTGGGGCCGCATTCCGGGCCATGTCGAGGTGCTGGAAAATCCCATCGAGCCGAGCGTGAAGAACGGCTTCATCCCGGTCAGCGACGCGGCGGGCTTCGGCGTCGAGCTGCGCCAGGCGGCGCTCGACAACTCCCTCTTCGCGCGATTCGCGCTGGCCTGATCACGCTGCGTTTTGATCGTTTCGATCAAAACGCGGGACAGTGATCGTTCCCAAAAGGATGGCGACTGCCTCGACCCTTCAAGCGGTCCCGTTTGAAGGGGCAAGGCTCCGGCGGCAGCGATCGCAGGACCGGCATATCCAGATCCGCCGGGCGCTCCGCAAGGTCGCCGGGCACGCGAGGAAGTGCCTAGACTTCTTCCAATCGACTCCCCCGCGCAGTTGACGTGCTCCTGGGCGCATGCCTTGCTAAGCCCGAGAAAAAGAACGGCGCTTCAGCGCTGGGGATCGGTCTTGGCGTTTTTGGGTGGAGGTTGACCAATGAATGAGCAGGAAATACGCGGCCTTATCGCGCATGTGAAGGACGGCACGCTGTCGCGGCGCTCCTTCATCCAGAGGATGGCCGCCGTCGGGATCGCGGCGCCGCTGGCGAGCCAGATCCTGGTCTGGAACGACGTCGCGATGGCGCAGAGCGTCGATGACTACAAGCCGACCAAGGCGGGCGGCGGCGGGCCGCTGAAGATCCTGCTCTGGCAGGCGCCGACGCTGCTGAACCCGCATTTCGCCAGCGGCACCAAGGACCAGATCGCGGCGAACATCTTCTTCGAGCCGCTCGCCGGCTGGGACAAGGAGGGCAATCTCGTTCCCAAGCTCGCGGCCGAGACGCCGACCAAGGAGAATGGCGGGCTTTCGGCCGACGGCAAGGTCGTGACCTGGAAGCTGAAGCAGGGCGTGAAATGGCATGACGGCAAGCCGTTCACGGCCGACGACGTGGTCTTCACCTGGGAATACGCCGCCGATCCGGCGACCGCCGCCTATACGAGCGGCGCCTATGTCAACATCAAGGTCGAGAAGGTCGACGACCACACCGTCAAGGTCATCTTCAAGGAGCCGACGCCGTTCTGGGCCGATCCGTTCGTCGGCGTCGCCGGCATGATCATCCCCAAGCATCATTTCGGCGAGTACAAGGGCGCGAAATCGCGCGAAGCGCCGGCGAACCTGAAGCCGGTCGGCACCGGCCCCTACAAGTTCGTCGAGTTCAAACCGGGCGACATCCTCACGGGCACCCGCAACGAGGATTATCACGTCAAGAACCAGCCGCAGTTCGACACGCTCGAGGTGAAGGGCGGTGGCGACGCAGTCTCGGCGGCCCGCGCCGTGCTGCAGACGGGCGAATACGACTACGCCTGGAATCTGCAGGTCGAGGACGAGGTGCTGAAGCGCATGGAGCAGGGCGGCAAGGGGCGCGTGATCGCCTCGCCGGCCGGCGATATCGAGTTCATCATCCTCAACACCACCGATCCCTGGACCGAGGTCGATGGCGAGCGCTCCAGCGTCAAGACCAAGCATCCGACGCTGACCGACCCGGCGGTGCGCCAGGCGATCAACCTCCTGATCGACCGCGACTCGATCCAGAAATTCATCTACGGCCGCGGCGGCACCGCGACCGCGAGCTTCGTCAACGAGCCCAAGCGCTTCAAGTCGACCAAGCTGAAATACGAGTTCAACATCGATAAGGCCAACAAGATCCTCGACGACGCGGGCTGGAAGAAGGGCGCCGACGGCATCCGCGAGAAGGGCGGCAAGAAGCTCAAATACGTCTTCCAGACCTCGATCAACGCGCCGCGCCAGAAGACGCAGGCGATCATCAAGCAGGCCTGCCAGAAGGCGGGCATCGACCTCGAGCTGAAGTCGGTCACCGCATCGGTGTTCTTCTCCTCCGACGTCGCCAATCCCGACACCTACACCAAGCTCTATGTCGACATCGAGATGTACACCACGACGCAGCCGCAGCCCGATCCGGAGCGGTTCCTGAACCAGTGCGTCTCCTGGGAGATCGCCAACAAGGAGAACAAGTGGCTCGGCCGCAACATCTCGCGCTATTCCGATCCGGAAGCCGATGCGGCCTACAAGGCGGCGCAGAAGGAGCTCGACCCGGTCAAGCGGGCGGCGCTCCTGATCAAGGTCAACGAGATCTTCTGCGAGGCCAATGTCCTGCTGCCGATCCTGTCGCGCACGCGCGTCGTCGCGGCCGTGAGCAACCTGACGCCCAAGCACTCCGGCTGGGATTCCGACACCTGGAGCCTGGCGAGCTGGTATCGGAGCTGATCGCGGCGCCTCCTTCGCGGCCGATAGTCCGCGAAGGAGGCGAGCGTTCCGGCGCTCTCTCCGATCGCGGCGGTGACGCCCGTCGCGGCTATGCGTGTCCGGTCCGCGGCCCTGCCGCACGCACAGAGGCGTTTTCATGGCGACATATCTGCTGCGACGTCTGCTCATCGCCATTCCGAGCCTGCTCGGGATCAGCGTGATCCTGTTCGCGGTGCTGGCGATGGCGCCCGGCGATCCGTTCTCCGAAATGGCCACCAATCCGAACGTGCCGCCGGAAGTGCGCGAGGCGCTGCGCGCCAGCTTCGGCCTCAACGACCCGATCATGGTGCGCTATTTCCGCTGGCTGAACGCGATGCTGCACGGCGATTGGGGGTTCTCCTTCGCGAGCCGCATCGATGTCGACGCCCTTATCCTGCAGCGCGTGCCGACCACGCTGTTCGTCGTCGGCTCCTCGCAGATCCTGGCGCTGTGCATCGCGCTGCCGGTCGGCATCTACGCGGCGACGCGGCCCTATTCGATCTTCGACCAGATCGCCAACACGCTCGCCTTCGTCGGCTTCTCGCTGCCGACCTTCTTCACGGGCCTGCTGTTCATCCTGATCTTCTCGGTGACGCTCGACTGGTTCCCCTTCGTCTACCGCTCCGACATCGCGGCGACCGGCTGGCGCTGGTACTGGGAGATGTTCCG
>JBDHTH010000188.1:0-5926 GCA_039808545.1 Phreatobacteraceae bacterium
AGGGCTTGATCTTGCTCTTGCCCGTGTCGAGCTCGAAGTCCTTGAGCCAGGCCTCGAGCGGGACGTGATAGGCCTCCGGATGAATGCCGGTCGGCGGCACGGCGATCGCCGAGATGGTGGCGGCACCGCGATAGGCCGCCATGGTCACGGCCTTGATATCGATCATCAGCGCCAGCGCCCAGCGCACGTCGCGGTTCTTGAGCAGCTCGTTCTGCGTATTGAAGACCACCGAGGGCAACGTCGGGTCCGGGTGGCCGTAGGGGAAGCCCTTGAACCAGGCGCGCGTCGTCTTGCTCTGCTTGGCGAGCGTGAACATGCCCTCCGGCGCGATGTCGTGGATCACGTCGAGCTCGTGGTTGAGCTGGGCGATGACGCGCTTGTCGGGCGGGCCGGGATCGATATAGGCGAGGTATTTCGGCCCCGGCGTGCCGTAGCGGGCGATGGTGGTGCGCTGCCAGTCGTCGCGAAGCTGCCAGATGTACCACTTGCCGTCCGGATCGTAGCTGTGGAGCGTGTAGGCGCCGAGCGTGACCGGCTTGTTGAAGTCGAACTTCGAGGGATCCTCGACCTTCTCGAAGACGTGCTTGGGCAGGATCCAGATCGCGCCCCAGCGGACCGTGAAATTGGCGTGGAAGCGCGAGTTCGGCTTCTTCAGCTTGAAGACGACCGTCTCGGCGTCCGGCGTCTCGACCGAGGCGACGTTGCCGGCGAGCACCGCCGAGAAGCGCATGGTCGGATTCTTGATCTGGATGTCGACGGTCGCCTTCACGTCGGCAGAGGTGAATTCGACGCCGTCGCTCCAGAAGATGCCGCGCCTGAGCTTCACGGTCATCTCGGTGAAGTCGGCGTTGTAGGCCGGCTTGTCGGCGGCGAGCGAATTGTCCCACGCTCCGTCGAGACCCTTCTCGGGATCGATGTACCAGAGCGTGTCGAGAGCGGCCTGCTGCAGGCCGTTCGACTGGCTGCCGGCGTTGATCGCCCAGATATTGAACCAGCCCGCATTCTTGATCGTCCCTTCCGGGTTCTCGAGAATGAGCAGTTCCTTGCGCGGAATATTCTGCGGAATGCCCTGGCCGCTGGCGCCGGGCCCGAACGCCGTGAGCGCCGGAACGAGCACAGAGGCGGCCAGCATGGCGGCGCGGATGCGCATCATCGTTCCCTCCCATGATCGGGCCGTTGATCGACCTTCGATGGAGGGAGCTTAAGCGCCGCCGGAATCCCGGTGCAACGACGAAGGTGATTTGTATCAGAACAACCGATATGAATGACGCTGGAAATCGGCGCGACCCATGCCTCGCTTCCGAATGCGCCCGCTGTGAATTCAAGATGGCGCCAAGCGACGTGAGCGGACGCTCATTCGGAGAGAACAAGATCCGGAAGGCGGGGAGCTCAGTGCTTCAAATGTCGCAGAAAGTCGGCGAGACGGGGCGATTGGGGGCGCGAAATCAGCTCGTCGGGGTGCCCTGCCTCGACGATCCGGCCTTTCTCCATGAAAACCAGCCGGTCGGCGACCTGCCGGGCAAAACCGATCTCGTGGCTCACCACGATCATGGTCATGCCCTCGCGGGCGAGCTCGAGCATCACGGCGAGCACGTCGCGGATCGTCTCCGGATCGAGCGCCGAGGTCGGTTCGTCGAACAGCAGCGCCTTGGGGCTCATTGCCAGCGCCCGGATGATCGCGATGCGCTGCTGCTGGCCGCCCGAGAGCTCGATCGGATAGGCGTCGGCCTTGTGCGACAGGCCGAAGCGGGCGAGCAGCTCATGTGCGCGCTCCTTCGCCTGCGCTTCCTTCATCCGTTTGCGCAGCAGGGGCGGCAAGGTGATGTTGCGCAGCACCGAGAGATGCGGGAACAGCGAATAGTCCTGGAAGACCATGCCGAGATCGGGGCGCAGCCGCGTCCAGGCGCGATGGTCGGCGAGCGGCACGGCCTTGCCGTCGACCGCGATCTCGCCTTCCGAGGGGATCTCCAGCCCGTTCAGGCATCGGATGAAGGTGCTCTTGCCCGAGCCCGACGGGCCGATGATGCTGACAACCTCGCCGCGGCGCACCGAGAAGTCGATATTGTCGATCGCCACCATGGCGCCGTAGCGCTTCGTCAGCCCGCGAACGGCGATCAGCGGCGCCTCGCTCGCCGGTTGCGCGGTCATGACACGGCCGTCGCTTCGACCGTCATGGTCGGCGTCTTGCGGGCCGAGCCGCTGGCGAGCATACGCTCCAGCCGCCGCGACAATGCCGTCAGCGCCGAGCAGAGCACGAAATAGACCAGCAGCACGAAGGCATAGATTGCGAAGGCCGGGTCCGATCCCTGCATCACGGTCGTCCTCTCGACGATCAGGCGGCTGATCTGCAGGAATTCGGGGACGCCGACGAGCGCGCCGAGGGTTGTCGACTGCACGAGCAGCGTCAGCAGCCCGGCCAGCGCCGGGATGATCGCCCGCATCGCCTGCGGCAGGAGGATGTATACGAAGATCTCGACCTCGGTCATGCCGAGCGCCCGCGCGCTCTGCGCCTGGTGGCGCGGCACGCCCATCAGCCCGCCGCGCACGATCTCGGCGCCGTTCGCGCCGCCCCAGAGCGATAGCCCGACGACGGCCGCCATATAGGGCGTCATCTGCAAGCCGAGCAGCGGCGCGCCGAAGAAGATGAAGAAGATGTTGACGATCAGCGGCACCGCCCGCAGCAGCTCGACATAGCCGCGCACCACGAGCCGCACGGAGCGGCGCCGCGTCGTGGCAAGCGTCCCGAGCACGAAGCCGATGATCGTGGAGGCGATCAGCGTGACGATGCCGATCTGCAGCGTCGCCAGCAGCCCGCGCGCGAAGAGGAGCCAATTGTCGAGGATCAGGCTCATGCGCGGAACGGCCGCTGCATGACCGCCTCCAGCCGGTTCGCGACCGCCGACAGCAGGAAAACCAGGACGACGTAGACCACCAGCATGACGGAGAACATCTCCAGCATGCGGAAATCGCTCGCCATCCGGTCGACCGCGACGAAGGTCAGCTCCATCACGCCGACCGCTTGCAGCATCGCGCTGTTTTTCAGCAGCGAGACGCAGGTGTTGAGCATGCTCGGCAGCGCGACCCTGAGGCCGAGCGGCAGCGCGACGATGAGGAGGAACGGCAGGCGGGCGAGCCCGAGCGCCTGGCCGGCATCCTCCAGCCCCCCGTTCACGGTCGCGAGCCCGCCGCGCAGGCTTTCGACGTGGAAGGCCGCCGCCCAGAGCGCCAGCGAGACGACGCCGGCCCAGAATAGCGGCAGCGTCAGCCCGATCGCCGGCAGGCCGAAGACGATGAAGAACATCTGCACGAGCAGCGGCGTGTTGCGCACGAACTCGACGTAGAAGGCGACCGCCGGCGCGATTCCCTTCAGCTTGAGGTGGCGCGCCATCGCGCCGGCGACGCCGAGCACGAAGGCGATCGCCATAGCGAGCCCACTGATCTCGATCGTCAGCAGCAGGCCGCGCCACAGGGCCGGAAGCTGCTTGACCAGATAGGCGGGATCGAAATCCATGGCGCGCTCCCGTGTCTCGTTGGGCTGGCGGCCCGCCGGATCAGCCTTCCGGCGGGAACGGCGCCGGCGGGAAGAGCGTCTTGTAGAAATCCCGCTTGTCCTCGGAGACCCAGGCGTCGATCCAGGGCCCGTAGCGCTTCTCGGCCGCCATGCGGGCGAGCGCCGCGTTGATGTAGGCGAGCCATTCCGGCTCGTTCTTGCGCACGCCGAGACCGCCGACCGACACCGCGAAGGGCTCGCCCACCATGCGCACGCTCGGATCCTTCTCGGCGATGATCTTGAGCGTCGCGACATCGGCCGCCATCACGTCGGCGCGCTTCTGCTTGAGAGCCTGGAGCGCGTCAGAGATCGAGTTGAGGCGGAGCGTCTTCACGTCCGGCTCCTTGGCGTCGAACCAGGCGGCCTGCGTCGTGCCCTTCAGCATCGCCACCATCTCGGCCTTCTTGATGTCGGCGAGCTTGGTGATCGGCGAGTCCTTCAGCACCAGCAGATCGCTGCCGCCCCAGTTGTAGGGCGTGGAATAATCGATGATGCGGGCCCGCTCCGGCGTCTTGCCGAGCGTCGCGATCAGGAGGTCGACCTTGCCGGCGGTGAGCTGCGGGATGCGGTTCTCGGCCGTGACGCAGATCATCGCGGCCTTGTCGGGCGAGCCGAACGCCCAGGTGGCGATCAGCTTGGCCATCTCGACCTCGATGCCGGCGAACTGGCCCTTCTGGTCCTGGAATCCGTAGGGCGGCTGGTCGCAGCGCACGCCGACGCGCAATTCGCCATGCGCCTTGATGGCGGCGGGAAGCGGCGGCAGCTCCTGCGCGCGCGCCGCGCCGGCGAGAAGGCCGGTCGCCGCGATGCAGATGGACAAAGCACGGAACAGCATGTCGACTTCTCCTCTTGGGCTTGGGACTCAGGCGGAACGTCGCAGCGCACGCTCCTGCAGGACGGCCGAGGGCCGGTCGGCGAAGTCGCGCAGATGGTAGCCGAGGCTGGTCCAGGGCAGGAACCACGGCTTGCCGCGGTAGCCCGCCATGGTCGGAAACGGCCGGTCCTGAAAGGCCGAAACCTTGTTCTGGCGGCCGAGGATGTTCAGCGCCGTCTGCTGGCCGAGCCAGCTCATCAGCGCGACGCCGTTGCCGTTGCAGCCGAGCGCGTAGTGCACGCCCTCCTCGGTGCCGAGATGCGGCAGCCGGTCGAAGGTCATCGCGACATTGCCGCGCCAGGAATGGCTGATACGGTATTTGGCGAGCTGCGGCAGCACCTGGATCATGCGTGCGCGCAAACCCACCGCGGCGCTCCGCTCGTCGTTGCCGAAGGCGTTCGGCCGGCCACCGAACAGAATGCGCGTGCCGTCCGGCGAGGGGCGGAAGAAGCTGAGCTCCTTGCGGGTGTCCGAGATCATCCGCCGCTTCGGGATGACCTCGTCCATCACCTCCTTCGGCAACTGCTCGGTGGCGATGATGAAGGCCGTGACCGGGATGACGCGCCGCGCGAACCAGCTCAGATTCTCGCTGGTGTAACCGTTGGTGGCGACGACGACGTGACGGGCCTTCAATTCGCCGCGGGCCGTGCGAACCCGCAGGGAGCCGTCTTCCCGCGTCCAGCTTTCGACTTTTGCAAAGGCGTGCAGCTCGGCGCCGGCCCGGCGCGCGGCCTCGCGCAGCGCCTTGTTGTATTTCGCCGGATGGATGCCGCCGTAATCCTCCACCACCATGCCGCCATGATAGAAATCGGTGCCGAGCTCCTCGCGCTGGCGCGAGCGCGGGATGACGCGCGTCGTCACGCCGGTCTTCTCGGCGAGCAGCGCCGCGTGGCGTTCCAGCGTCGCGAAATGGGCCGGCGTCCAGGCGCCGAAGAAGCGGCCGCAGATCTGCAGGTCGGCATCGAGCTGCTCGCGCGCCACGAGCGCCTGCAGGAAGTCGAAGGTCGCCTTGGAATCGTCCAGCGCCTGCTCGGCAGCGGCCGGCGCGAAGCTCTTCAGCACGTCGGTGATCACCAGCTTCTGGCCGCTCGAGACCATGCCGCCGGAGCGGCTCGACGCGCCGACGCCGAGCGGGCCGGCTTCCAGCACCGTGGCCTTGACGCCGTTGCGGGCGAGCTCCAGCGCCGTAGCAAGGCCGCAGAAGCCGCTGCCGACGATCGCGACGTCGGTCTCCTCCGGAAGCGGCGTCGGCGGCGCGGCTTCCGGCGGGGCGGCTTCCCACCAATAGGGATCGGTCGTGAAGTCGTCGTTCATGGCTGTCCTGCCCGGCGCAATGGGATGGAATCGGAGGTCTCGCCCGCCAGCCTGCGCAGATGGGCCGAGAGATCGGCTGCTGCGGCGACGATCCGCTCTTCCCGGCCCCTCGTAAGCGCGGTGTCGCGGGCGAGGGCCGCGCGGCCTTCCGCGACCATGCGCATCACCTCGCCGGGCGCCGTGCCGCC
>JBDHTH010000189.1:0-5916 GCA_039808545.1 Phreatobacteraceae bacterium
CCGCTCGATCTCGACGCCATCGTCGCCTCGGTCGCCAAGACCGGGCGCTGCATCGTGCTGCACGAGGCGACGCTGACCTCCGGTTTCGGCGGAGAGCTGGCCGCGCTGGTACAGGAGCATTGCTTCTACCATCTGGAGGCGCCGATCATGCGCGTCACCGGCTGGGACACGCCGTATCCGCATGCGCAGGAATGGGCCTATTTCCCCGGGCCCGAGCGGCTCGGCCGCGCCCTCATCGAAACGATGGAGGCCTGAGCGATGGCCGAGCACACCATCAAGCTCCCGGATGTCGGCGAAGGCGTCGCCGAGGCCGAGCTCGTGGAATGGCACGTCAAGGTCGGCGACATCGTGCGCGAGGACACGATCCTCGCCGCCGTGATGACCGACAAGGCGACGGTGGAGATCCCCTCGCCAGTCGACGGCGAGATCGTCTGGCTCGGTGCCGAGATCGGCGACACGGTGGCGATCGGTTCGCCGATCGTACGCCTGAAGGTGGCGGGCGAGGAGAGTGCCGAGCCGGCACCCGCGAAACCGGAAAAGCCGAAGCCGAAGGACGCGAAGGCCGAGAAACCGGTCATCGAGGAGCCGCCGGCGCGATTGCCGACCTCTGCGCCGGCGCCGGCCCCGGTCAAGCCGGCCGCCACGCCGATGCGCGCCCTCGGCAGCGCCTCGGCCGGCGCGCCGCGCGCCGAGGGCGAGAAGCCGATCGCGTCCCCCGCCGTGCGCCTGAGGGCCCGCGAGACGGGCATCGACCTGCGCCAGGTGCCGGGCACCGGGCCGGCCGGCCGCATCACCCATGAGGATATCGACGCCTTTCTGAGCCGTGGCCCCGGTGCCGCCCGTCCGGCCGGGCTCGTCAAGAATACCAGCGTCGAGGACGTGAAGGTCATCGGTCTGAGGCGCCGCATCGCCGAGAAGATGGCGCTCGCCAAGAGCCGCATCCCGCATATCACCTATGTCGAGGAGATCGACGTCACGGCGCTGGAGGACCTGCGCGCGGCGCTCAACAAGGAGAAGCGCGCCGACCGCCCGAAGCTGACCCTGCTGCCCTTTCTGATCCGCGCCATGGTGAAGGCGATCGCCGAGCAGCCGGGCCTCAACGCGCTCTACGACGACGAGGCCGGCATCGTGCATCGCCATGGCGGCGTGCATGTCGGCATCGCGGCGCAGACCCCGGCCGGGCTCGTCGTGCCGGTGGTGAAGCACGCCGAGGCGCGCGATCTCTGGGACTGCGCGGCGGAGGTGAACCGCCTCGCCGAGGCCGCCAAGGCCGGCACCGCGAGCCGCGAGGAGCTGTCGGGCTCCACCATCACCATCACCTCGCTCGGCGCCATGGGCGGCATCGCGACTACGCCGGTCATCAACCATCCGGAAGTCGCGATCATCGGCGTGAACAAGATGCAGATCCGCCCCGTCTGGGAGGGGCAGGGCTTCGTGCCGCGGAAGATGATGAACCTCTCCTCCAGCTTCGACCATCGCGTGGTCGACGGCTGGGACGCGGCCGTCTTCGTGCAGCGCATCAAGGCGCTGCTCGAAACCCCGACGCTGATCTTCATCGAGGGCTGAGCCGATGCGCGAGATTAATTGCAAGCTCCTCGTCATCGGCGCCGGCCCGGGCGGCTATGTCTGCGCGATCCGCGCCGGCCAACTCGGCCTCGACACCGTGATCGTCGAGAAGGCCAAGCCTGGCGGCACTTGCCTCAATGTCGGCTGCATCCCCTCCAAGGCGCTGATCCACGCCGCCGAGGAATACGAGAAGGTCGCGCATTTCGCGTCTGGAAAAACGCCACTCGGCATCTCGGTCGAGGCGCCGAAGATCGACCTCGCCAGGACGGTGCAGTGGAAGGACGGCATCGTCGGCCGCCTCAACAGCGGCGTCTCGGGCCTCCTGAAGAAGGCCGGTGTCAAGATCGTCCACGGCACCGCGGCCTTCCGGGACGGCAAGACCGTGGCGGTCGAGACCGAGATGGGCGAGCAGATCATCCGCGCCGAGCAGATCGTCGTCGCGACCGGCTCGGTGCCGGTCGAGCTGCCCTTCCTGCCCTTCGGCGGGCCGGTCGTCTCCTCGACCGAGGCGCTGGCTTTCACGAAGGCCCCCGAGAAGCTGGTCGTCGTTGGCGGCGGCTATATCGGCCTGGAGCTCGGCACCGCCTATGCGAAGCTCGGCGCCAAGGTGACGGTGGTCGAGGCGCTGAGCCGCATCCTGCCGCAATATGATGCCGAGCTGACCCGGCCCGTGACGAAGCGTCTTGCGGCGCTCGGCGTGCAGGTGCTGCTCGGCGCCAAGGCCAAGGGCCTTTCGGCAAAGAAGGACGCGCTGCTCGTCACCGACGGGGCCGGCAAGGAAACGAAGCTGCCCGCCGACAAGATCCTCGTCACGGTCGGCCGCCGGCCGGTGACGGAGGGCTGGGGGCTGGAGGAGCTCTCGCTCGACATGGCGGGCAAGTTCGTCCGCATCGACGACCAGTGCCGCACCTCGATGCGCGGCGTCTACGCGATCGGCGACGTCACCGGCGAGCCGATGCTCGCCCATCGCGCCATGGCGCAGGGCGAGATGGTCGCCGAGATCGTGGCGGGTGAGAAGCGCGCCTGGGACAAGCGGGCGATCCCCGCCGTCTGCTTCACCGATCCCGAGATCGTGACGGTCGGCCTCTCGCCCGAGGAGGCGAAGGCGACGAAGCGCGAGATCAAGACCGGCGTTTTTCCCTTCCAGGCCAATGGCCGCGCCATGACGAAGCTCGCAGAGGAAGGTTTCATGCGCGTCGTGGCGCGTGCCGACAACCATATGGTGCTCGGCATCCAGGCGGTGGGGCAGGGCATATCGGAGCTCGCTGCCGCCTTCTCGCTCGCCATTGAGATGGGCGCGCGCCTGGAAGACATCGCCGGCACCATCCACGCCCACCCGACGCAAGGGGAAGGCTTCCAGGAGGCGGCGCTGAAGGCCCTCGGCCACGCGCTGCACATCTGAGGCGAGGCGCTACCGCACCGAGCGGGCGAAGCGTGCGACCGTGCCGACGACCACCCCGTCGAGCCCGGCGAAGCCATGATAGCCGCTGGCGTTGCAGAGGTCGCTCGGATCGCCGTTGCCGCCGTCGAGCCAGCGCACCGTGACGCGCGGGCCGCCCCACGCCTTGAACGGCTCGACCGCCGCCGGCGTCGTGAGGCGGCACCCATCCTGCCGGTGATGCACGATGAGGGTCGGCGGCAGCGCCGCGGGATTGCCGACGCGGCTCTGCACCTCGGCGAGAAAGCCGGAGGTGAGCACGAGCCCGTTCGGCCGGCCCGCGAGCGCGTCCAGCACCTTCAGCGTCCCGCGGCTCGTCGCGACCACGATGACGGGCCGGCGGAAGCGCTGGCGCATATATTCTATCGCGCGGGCGACGCCGACGCCGGCATCCGCCGTCAGCACGGCGAAGCCTGCGCGGACATAGGCGCCGCGCGTACGGATGAGCTGGTTGCCGCGCAGCGCCGTGATCTGCCCGTCCGCCGTGATGCCAAGCCGACCATCGCCGCCCGGCAGCAGGATGATCGAGGCGCGCGGCGAGGCCGGAGCCTCGACGAGAGCGCGCGCGCCATCGATGTCGACGACCTCGGCTCGGGCGACGCTCGCAAATGCCAATGCGAACAGGGCGAGCGCAAATGCGCGAAGAGAGTCCATGCCATCCTCCGCCAACCGGGTAAGCTCCGAGAGCCCGCTTGAGAGGATGCGCACCTTACGAGAGCGACGTCAAAGCAGCGCCAGACTGCCGCCAAGCACGCGATTCCGGCCGTTGCAGCGTCGCCGCTGATATTCGGGATTCAGGCGGCCTTGGCCGCCGAGAGCAGCGCCCGCTTGTCGTGCCGCCCGACGCGCGCCAGCAGATACTCCACTTCCGCCTTCGCGGTCGCGCTCAAAGCCGCGCCCGGCTTCCTCTGCGCGTCGCTGGCGAGGATGCCGCGCCGCATCATCGTGTACTTGCGCACGCTGAGCCCGACGCCCTGCTGCTGCTCGTAGCGCATCAGCGGCAGATGCGCGTCGAAGAGGTCGTGCGCTTGATCGCGCTTGCCGGCCTGCGCGAGGGCGACCACCTCCACGAGCATGTCCGGGAAGGCATAGCCGGTCATCGCCCCGTCGGCGCCGCGCTCCATCTCGAAATCGAGGAACAGCCCGCCATTGCCGCAGAGGATCGAGACCGGGCGCAGCGTGCCGGCCTTCTGCATCGCCCGGAGCGCCGAGATCTTCTCCAGCCCCGGCCAATCCTCGTGCTTCAGCATGACGCAGGAGGGGCTGTCGGTGATGATCCTGGCGATCACCTTCGGCGTCATCACGACGCTCAAGGTCAGCGGGTAATCCTGCAGCACCCAGGGGATATCGGGACCGATCGCCTCGGCAGCCTGCGCGAAATAGGTGGTGATCTGGTCGTCGGTCCTGAGCGAGGGCACCGGCGCGATCATCACGCCGGCCGCGCCCGCTTCCATGGTTTTGTGCGCAAGCGAGCGCATCGCCGCAAAGCCCGGCGCCGACACGCCGACCACGATCGGCAGCTTGGAGCGCTTGATGACGCGCGTCGCAACGCCGAGCGCTTCCTCGGCCTCGAGCTTCGGCGCCTCACCCATGATGCCGAGCACCGTGATGCCGGTGCAGCCCGCCTCGGCGTAGAAATCCGTCATGCGGTCGAGCGAGGCCTCGTCGATCCGCCCGTCCGGATGGAACGGGGTCGGCGCGATGGCGTAGACGCCTTGGGCTTCGTGGGTGAGGGGCATGGCGGGCACTCCAGGCGGGTGAACGGGCCGGATCGGCATGGCCCGCTATAGAGCATGATCCCGAAAAGTGGGAACCGGTTTTCGGAAAAGATCATGCTCAAGCGACAAAGCTAGCGCGCCCGGCAGCGCCGGCCAATCGCCGTGAGGGCGGGACTGCTATTCCGCCGCTTGCCTCGCCTCTACGGCTCCGGTCGCGGGCGGCGGCGGCGTGCCCGCCGTGATCGCGCGCATCCGCTCGGCCTGGGTGGCGTCGCGCTCCGCGAAACGCGCAACCGTCCGCCGCGCCGCTTCCGCAGCCTCGGGGTCGCCGAGCACCTCGGCGTAGGCTTCCTCGTACCAGCCGATGCGGCGCTCGCTGGCGCTGAGGAGCTGCTGGTCCTCGACGTCCCGCGCATGCGCCTGCTGCCCCTCGACGATGGCGTTGTCCTCGCTCATCACCTTCTTGGCGTAATGGGCGACGATCGGCGGCACGACGCGGTCGGTGACCGGGCGGGCGAGGCGGCTCAGGCGAGTCTCGGCCTGCGGAAAGGGGGCGCGGTAGAGCCAGACATGCACCTTGGTCGTGCCGCGCGACACCGGCAGGTAGCGCGTCACCGCCACATACCAGTGATGCGCGCCGAACAGCTTCGTCGCGTGGAACTGCGAGATCAGCGAATTCGGGAACATGTTGAGAATGGCGTAGTAATGCGGCCGATAGGTGCCCGCCACGCATTCCGTCGCCATCACATTGAGTGCCTCGGGCGTCGTCGTCTCGAGAAACGCGCTGGAGCGGCCGAACCGGTAGTAGTTCACGAAATCCGGGTTGAGATGGCCGTCCTTGCCGAAGGTCGTCGGATGCACCGCGACGATGTGGTAATCGTCGAGGCTGATGTGATGGGAGAATTTCCAGTAGGACTTCACGTCCTGCGTGTAGCGATAGGGTATCTCCTGCGGCGTCCCCATCGCGGCGATCACCGGATAGGCCTCGCCGAGGAAGTCCTCCAGGCTCTCGCCCGGCGCCTCGCCCGGATAGCGCGCGAAGATCAGGTCGCCGCAGATCGCCACATCGAGGCGCGGCAGCCGGGCGTTCAACACGCGCGGGATCGCGCCATACATGTCCGGGCAGTTCGGGATGCCGAGCGCCACCCCCTCCTTGTTGTAGCGCCAGTGATGGAAGGCGCAGAGCACCGGGCC
>JBDHTH010000190.1:0-5914 GCA_039808545.1 Phreatobacteraceae bacterium
CGGCGCGCCCTCGCCGACCCCGAAGCGGGCGACGAGGTTGGCGCGCCCCTCGCCGATCGGCTGGCGGGTAGAGACGAAGCCCTCGGCGGCGAGCAGCCGCTCGATGAGATCGATGGCGCGAGTCTCGTTGCCAGGCGGATTGACCGTGTCGAGGCGCAGCAGGGCCTGCGTGAGGGCGACGGGATCGAGCGGATCGGTCATCGGGTCTCCTGTCGGTGGGCCGGCCCAGGTCCAACGAGATTCGACGGGACCTGGCTTTTCGGTCGTCAGCCTCGCTCGCCCGGCCGCAAGACGTGGATGGCCCGGATAAACCGGGCCATGACGATGGGAAGGTCGAGACTACACACCGGATGACGCCGCAATCTACCCGAGCGCCTGCTCGAGATCGGCGATCAGGTCGTCGGCGTTCTCGATGCCGACCGAGATGCGGATCAGCGCGTCGGTGAGCCCGATCTCCTCGCGCATCGCGGCCGGCACGCCCGAATGGGTCATGCTGGAGGGGTGCGAGATCAGCGTCTCGGTGCCCCCTAAGCTGACCGCGAGCTTCATGATCTTCAGCCGGTCGAGCACCGCGAAGGCTTCCCTTTCGCCGCCCACCACGTCGAACGCGAAGGTCGAGCCGGGGGTCGTGCATTGCCGCTCGAACACGCGTTTACGCGGATCGCCCTCCTCCAGGAAGCCGAGATAGTGGACGCGGGCGATCTTCGGATGGCCTTTAAGGTATTCGGCGACCTTGCGGGCGTTCTTTGTGGCGCGCTCGATGCGCACGCCGAGCGTTTCGAGCGAGCGCAGCAGCATCCAGCAGCTATGCGGGTCGAGCTGCGTGCCGAGGGCGCCGCGCAGGGACGCCACCGTCTTCATCAGCTCGGCGCGGCCGCTGACGGCGCCGGCGACGAGGTCGGAATGGCCGCCCGCATATTTGGTCAGCGAATAGATGACGAGGTCGGCGCCGTGCTTGAGCGGCTTTTGGTCGACGGGGCCGAGCATGGTGTTGTCGACCGCGATCGGCGGGCGATGGCCCTGGCTCCTGCCGAGGCTGTCGGCGACGCGCGCCACCGCCTCCAGGTCGACGAGGCCGTTGGTCGGGTTGGCGGGCGTCTCCAGCATGATCAGGCCGACGCGGCCCTTGGCGCGTGCCTTCTCGGCGGCGGCCGCGATATTGGCCTCGTCGATCCCGTCCGTGAAGCCGACCGCCGCGATGCCGAAATTGGCGAGATGGTTCATCAGCAGCGTCTCGGTGCCGCCGTAGAGGGGACGGGAATGCAGCACCACGTCGCCGGGCCTGAGGAAGGCGAGCGCGGTCGTGGAGATCGCCGCCATGCCGCTCGCGAAGACCGCCGCCTTGTCGGCATCGTCCCAGAGCGCGAGGCGGTCCTCCAGGATCTCGAAATTCGGGTTGTTGAAGCGCGAATAGACGAGGCCCGCCGCCTCGCCCTGCTTGACCTGCCGGCGGCCCGCGACGAGATCGAAGAAATCCTTGCCCTGCTGGGCCGTGTCGAAGACGAAGGTCGAGGTCAGGAAGATCGGGGGCTTGAGCGAGCCTTCCGAGAGCGAGGGCGAATAGCCATAGCCCATCATCAGCGTCTCGGGCGCCAGGATGCGATTGCCGAGCGTGCGGGCGCGGTAGTTGTCGTCCTTCATCATGGGCTCCGACGCTGTTCAGGAGCCTTTGTTGTAGACCCGAAGCGGCGCGCCGCGATAGCCCGAAGCCCCTTGGCCGCGCATGGCAGCCACGATGAACCTCGAAGTAAGAAGTTGAGTCTATACGATCAGGAAGACCGATCCAGGCGCCCATGATGCGTCCGCGCAGAAATCGGCCAGAGCCTGCTCCCTTCAAACGATATCGTTTGAAGGGTCAAAGCAGTCTCTGGATCTTGGGACTCGATCACTATCCTGCGTTTTGATCATTCCGATCAAAACGCAGGATAGTGATCTCAGGAACGCCCGAAGGACGACGCCCATGAGCGGGCCCGTGCTGGAATTGATGGGGCGCCTGATGGCGTCCTACCTCGAAGCCCCGGCCAAGAGCGGCTACGAGCCGTTCACGCCGAGCGAGCCGACGGCGCTCGCCAGCACGCTCCAGGTCGGCGACATCCTGCTCGTGGAGGGCAACAGCCGCGTCGCCGCCATCATCAAATACCTGACCCAGTCGACCTGGTCGCATGCCGCGCTCTATTGCGGCGACATCTTCGGCAAGCGCACCGAGGAGGGCGAGCCGCATGTGCTGCTGGAGGCCGAACTCGGCCAGGGCGTGATCACGGCGCCGCTCTCCAAGTACCGCAGCTTCCATACCCGCATCTGCCGCCCCTACGGGCTGGCGGATGACGACCGCGGGAAGGTCATCGCCTTCGCGGTGGAGCGGCTCGGGCTCGAATACGACCTCAAGAACATCACGGATCTCCTCCGCCTGCTCGTGCCGCTGCCGCTGCCGGCGCGCCTGAGGCGGCGGGCGCTGGCGATCGGCTCGGGCTCGCCGACCCGCGCGATCTGCTCGACGCTGATCGCGCAGGCCTTCGAATCGGTCCGCTACCCCATCCTGCCGCGCATCGAATTGGTGCCGAGCCGGCGCAAGCGCCGCGAGATCCTGCATATCCGCCATCACTCGCTCTATACGCCGCGCGATTTCGACATCTCGCCCTTCTTCCAGATCATCAAGCCGACGATCGTCGCGGGCTTCGACTACAAGATCATGCTGTGGGGCGACCGGCTGAAGCATCTGGGGCCGCGCACCCGGCACGACGCGCCGGAGGAAGCACGGCCGATGCTCGCGGCGGCGCAGCCCGATCCGGCCTGATTTCACTGGCCCCGGCCCTGGCGATGGGCTATGGGCGTGCACGTTCCTCGCGAGATCTTCCGATGCGGCATTCGGTCGCCGGCGCCTCGATCGGCCTTCAGGGGCCGCATCGACGCTTTTCGCCGGCCGGATGGCCGCTGGCGCTGCTGCAGGCCCTGACGGGCGCCCGGCGCGAGCGCGGCATCGTGATCGCGCTCGGCGTCAACGCGGTCCTCTGGACGCTGTTCGGGACGATCTCGAAATTCGGCCAGTGGATCCACGGCGACAGCGCCGAGATCTTCGCCTGGAGCCGCTATCTCGAACTCGGCTACGACAAGCATCCCCCGCTGCTGCCGGCGCTCTACCGGGCCTGGTTCACGGTCATGCCGGTCGCCAACTGGTCGCTCTACCTGCTCGCGGCGATCAACGTGGCGGTCGGGCTCTGGGCGGTGTGGCGGGCCGCCGGCCTGCTGGTCGACCGGCCGCGGCAGGTGATCGCCACCGCGGCGCTGACGCTGATGCCGTTCTACGGCTTTCACGCGCTGCAGCTCAATCACGACGCGATCCTCCTCTCGCTCTGGCCGCTGACCGGGCTGGCGCTGCTCGTCTCGATGCGCGGACGCTGGCGGGGGACGCTGGCGCTCGGCGTGCTCGCGGCGCTGGCGATGCTCGCCAAATACAGCTCCGCGACGCTGCTGCTGGCGCTGGCCGTCGGCGCGCTGTTCCATCCGCAGGCGCTGCGCTACCTGCGCTCGCCCCACCCCTATGTCGCGGCCGCGATCGCGCTGGCGCTGTTCTGGCCGCATCTCGACTGGGCGATCGCGCAAGATTTCCCGAGCCTGCGGCTGGCGGCGGAACGCTACCGGGGCGCCGGCCCCGGCACGCCGCTCAAATCGGCGCTGCATTACCTCGGGGCGGCGCTCGCCTTCCTGTCGCTGGCGCTCGGCGCGATGCTGGCGGGTTCATGGCGCGGCCGCCGGACCGATCCGCCGGCGCCCGCAAACGGGGAACGGCGGGTCGTCGTCGTCACAGCACTTCTCGTCGCGCTGCTGCCCTTCATGCAGCTTCCGCTCGGCCAGCGCGTGCCGACGCCCTGGATGTATCCGACCTTCTTCTGGCTGCCGCTGGCGCTGCTCTGCTGGCCCGGAGCGCGGATCGGCATGCGCGCCGCGCTGCCGGTGCTCGGGCTCGCGACGCTGCTGCCGCTCGGCGCGCTGGCGGCCTCGCCGCTCGCCGCCTATGTGCAGATGCGGCGCGGGGCGCCGAGCCTCGACGAGCCGCGCATCCTGCTCGCGGTCGAGGCGACGCGGATCTTCCGCGCCGAGACCGGCCTTAGCCTCGCGATCGCGGGCGGCGGCCTCGACATCGACTGGATCTCGTTCCACAGCCCCGATCATCCGCGCGTCTTCTCGACCGCGCGGCCGCCCTCCGATTTCGCCTGGCTGAGCGATGCCCGCGTCGCGCGGCGCGGCATGGCGATCATCTGCGGCGCCGAGGAGGAGCATTGCATCGCGGGCGGCATGACGCTCGCGCCCAGCAAGCGCGTCGCGCTGCGGCTCGAGCAGCGCCTGTTCGGCCTGACCGGCAAGCCGCACGACTATGTCGTGATGATCGTGCCGCCCTACGGCCCGCTCGCGCTGCCGGAGGAGCCGCTGCAGCGCTGCACCGACGAGGAGCCGCCGCCCGCGCCGGCGCCGGGCAAGCCCGCCGAGGCCGATGGCTGCGCGGAGCCGCGCTAGTCCAGTCGCGATCGAACGGACAGAGAGACCGCGGCTACTGGTGGGAGCGCTCGGCCTCCTCGAGCATGTGCCGCAGCGCCTCCGCGACCTCGCGCGTCACCCTGCGACGATAGCGGCGGTGGACGAGCTGGCCGTTGTGGTAGATGTCGTGCTCCACATAGAGCTTCTCGCCATCCCAGCGCAGGATCTCGTCGCTCTCGGTGGTCTCGATCACGCCTAGGCCCTTGATGAGCTGGCCTTCAGGCTTCTTGTAGAGCATCGACGTCCTCCTCCGCTCCGCCCGATCCTAGACGAGCGGCGGGCGACGGCAAGGCGCAATCGCGTCAGGGCACCGCGATGCGGTCCAGCACGAAATCGGCGCGGGCCGCGACCGTGCCGCGCGGAGGTCCTCGATCCGGTAGCCGGCCTCGGCGTAGACGGCGCGCATCGCATCGGCGGTCGCTTCGGCCTCCGCGAAATCCTGTCGACGCTCGGCATCGGCGTGGAAGATCTCCCGCCAGGGCGGGGCGATGAAGACGAGCGGCTCGTAGCGGAACAGCGCCATCGCGCGGTCGAGATGAGGGCGCCGCGGCAGACCCGCCACGCGCCGGTAGCCCGCGACGTCCGGAATGCCGCGGTCGAAGAGGACGAGCCCGCCATGCGCCGCGGCCTCGGCATGCGAGCGCAGCTCCCAGCCGAGCATCGCCTCGGCGAAGGCCTCGCGATCCGCCCAGGGCAGCGCCGCGCCGCCGATCGCGACCTGCTGGCGGATGATGGCGCGCCCCGCCTCCGGCATGGTCCGCACACCGCGCGCCGCAAGCGCCTCGACCAGCGCCGTCTTGCCGGCGCCGGGGCCGCCGGTGATCACGAACAATCCCTCGCGGGCCATGGCGTTTCCCTCTTATCGCTTGGCGTCGGCGGCAAGGCCTGATATGGCGCGCGCCATGACCGCGACCCCGCTCTCCCATATCCGCAACTTCTCGATCGTCGCCCATATCGACCACGGCAAGTCGACGCTCGCCGACCGGCTGATCCAGGTGACGGGCGGCCTCACGGCGCGCGAGATGACCGAGCAGGTGCTCGACAACATGGAGATCGAGAAGGAGCGCGGCATCACCATCAAGGCGCAGACCGTGCGCCTGGACTACAAGGCCGAGGACGGCGAGACCTATGTCCTCAACCTGATGGACACGCCCGGCCATGTCGACTTCGCCTACGAGGTGTCGCGCTCGCTCGCGGCCTGCGAGGGCTCCATTCTCGTGGTCGATGCTTCCCAGGGGGTGGAGGCGCAGACGCTCGCCAATGTCTACCAGGCGCTCGATGCCGGGCACGAGATCATCCCGGTGCTCAACAAGGTCGACCTGCCGGCCGCCGAGCCGGAGCGCGTGAAGGAGCAGATCGAGGAGGTGATCGGGCTCGATGC
>JBDHTH010000191.1:0-5909 GCA_039808545.1 Phreatobacteraceae bacterium
TCCAGCTTCTCGGCGAGAGCGCCGAGCGCCAGGCCGATCTCGGCGAGGCGCTGTTCGCGCGCGCCAGCGGCGTCGTCACGGCCGAGGCGCGCCAGGCCTTCGAGCGTGCCGCGACGCTTCAGCCCAACCATCCCAAGGCCAGCTATTTCCTGGCGCTCGCGGCCGAGCAGGACGGCAAGCCCGCCGAGGCGGCGCGCATCCTTAGCGGCCTGATCGCGGTGACGCCGGCTGAGGCGCCCTGGCTGCCGATCCTCAAGGAGGCGCTGGCGCGCGCCGAGCGGCTCGCCGCCGCCAATCCCGCGCCGGGGCCGCGCCTCGCGCCCGGCCCGCGCCGCGACGAGATCGAGGCCGCCGCAGCGCTCTCGCCGGCCGAGCGCGAGGCGATGATCCGCGGCATGGTCGAGCGCCTCGCCGAGCGGCTGAAGAGCGAGCAGGGCGACATCGACGGCTGGCTCCGGCTGATCCGCGCCTATTCGGTGCTGGGCGATGCCGCGCGCGCCAGGGCCGCGATCCTCGACGCCCGCCGCCTCTTCGCCACCAACGAGGAGGCCCTGAAGCGCATCGAGACGATCGTGCGCGGCCTCGGGCTGGAGGGCTGAGCGATGAGCCGCAAGGGACGTCGCCTCACCCTGATCGGCGTCGCGCTCGGCGTGCTCGCCTTCGCGGTCGGCATCGTGCTGTTCGCGCTCAGCGATTCCATCGCCTATTTCGCGACCCCGACCGACATCGCGGCCCGCGCCGCCACGCCCTCCCAGCGCATCCGCCTCGGCGGCCTGGTGAAGCCCGGCACCGTGGTGCGCGGCGAGGGGCTCGCGGTCGCCTTCGCGGTGACGGACGGCAAGACAGACCTGCCGGTGCGCTACACCGGCATCCTCCCCGATCTCTTCCGCGACGGGCAGGGCGTGGTGGCGGAGGGCCGGATCGAGAACGGCGTCTTCCTCGCCGACACGATCTTCGCCAAGCACGACGAGAGATACGTGCCGCGCGAGGTCGCCGACGCGATGAAGAAGCAGGGCGTCTGGAAGGAGCCCGGCAAGCCGCACGCGCCGGGCCCCGCGACCGGCGAGACGCCGAAATGATCGCCGAGATCGGCCATTACGCGCTGCTCCTGGCGCTCGCGGTGGCGCTCGTCCAGGCGATCGTGCCGCTCTGGGGCGCTCAGGCGCGCGACGAGAGCCTGATGGCGGTGGCGCCCTCCGCCGCCATCCTGCAGGCGCTGCTCGTATCCCTGAGCTTCGCGGCGCTGGTGACCGGCTACGTCGTCTCGGATTTCTCGATCCTCAACGTCCAGCAGAACTCCCATTCGGACCAGCCGCTGATCTACCGGATCACCTCGACCTGGGGGAACCACGAGGGCTCCATGCTCCTCTGGGCGCTGATCCTGGCGCTGTTCGGCGGCCTCGTCGCGATCTTCGGCCGCGATCTGCCCGCGACCCTCAAGGCGAACGCGCTCGCGGTGCAGTCGCTCATCGCGGCGGCGTTCCTGTCCTTCATCGCGCTCACCTCCAACCCCTTCGCGCGGCTCGATCCGGCGCCCTTCGAGGGGCGCGACCTCAACCCGGTGCTCCAGGATCTCGGCCTCGCGATCCATCCGCCGCTCCTCTATATCGGCTATGTCGGCTTCTCGGTGACCTTCTCCTTCGCGGCCGCCGCGCTGATCGAGGGGCGGATCGACGCCGCCTGGGCGCGCTGGGTCCGGCCCTGGACGCTGACCGCCTGGATCTTCCTGACGCTCGGCATCGCGATGGGCTCCTACTGGGCCTATTACGAGCTCGGCTGGGGCGGCTTCTGGTTCTGGGACCCGGTCGAGAACGCCTCGCTGATGCCCTGGATCGCCGGCACGGCACTGCTGCACTCGGCGATCGTCATGGAGCGGCGCGAGGCGCTTAAAGTCTGGACGATCTTCCTCGCGATCCTCGCCTTCTCGCTGTCGCTGCTCGGCACCTTCCTGGTGCGCTCCGGCGTGCTCACCTCGGTCCATGCCTTCGCGACGGATCCGGCGCGCGGCGTCTTCATCCTGTCGATCCTGGTGGCCTTCATCGGCGGCGCCTTCGCGCTCTACGCCTGGCGCGCCCCGAGCCTGAAGCAGGGGGGCCTCTTCGCGCCGATCTCGCGCGAGGGGGCGCTCGTCCTCAACAACCTGTTCCTCTCGGCCGCCACCGCCGCCGTCTTCGTCGGCACGCTCTACCCACTGCTGCTGGAGGCGACGACGGGCGAGAAGATCTCGGTCGGCCCGCCCTTCTTCAACGCCACCTTCGGGCCGATCCTCTTGCCCGTGCTGCTGACCATGCCGCTCGGGCCGCTGCTCGCCTGGAAGCGCGGCGATGCGCTCGCCGCGATGCAGCGCCTGTGGTGGGCGGGGGCGGGCGGCGTCGCGGTCGCGCTGCTGGTCGGCGCGGCGCTCTATGGCGGCCATGTCCTGGCGGCGGCCGGCATCGGCTTTGCGGCCTATCTGATCCTCGGCGCCTTCGCCGAGATCGTCGAGCGCTGCGGCGGCTTCCGCCTCGCGCCCGGCCTTGCCTGGAAAAGGCTGACGGGCCTGCCGCGCTCGGTGTTCGGCACGGCGCTCGGCCATGCCGGCATCGGCCTGACGCTGCTCGGCATCGTCGCGGCGAGCGCCTTCGAGCAGGAGCTGGTCGTCTCGGTGAAGCCGGGCGCTCAGGTGCCCTTCGCCGGCTACACGCTCACCTTCGACGGCGTCGTGCCGCGCCAGGGGCCGAACTACACCGAGACGGCGGCGCGCTTCTCGGTGCGGAGCGGCGGCGTGACGGTCGCGACGCTCGAACCGGCCAAGCGCCTCTACACGGCGCGCGCCAGCCAGACGACCGAAGCCGGCATCAAGACCTTCGGCCTGTCCCAGCTCTACCTTTCGCTCGGCGATGTCGGGCCGGATGGCGGCCTCGCGCTGCGCGCCCATTACAAGCCGCTGGTGCTGCTGATCTGGATCGGCGCCGTCGTCATGGCGGCCGGCGGCCTCGTCTCGCTCGCCGACCGGCGCCTGCGCGTCGGCGTCGCGCGCCGCGCCCGGCCCGCGAAGGCGGCGGCCGCATGAGACGGCTCGCGGCGCGCCTCATCCTCGCGCTGGCCCTGCTGGCGCCACTCGCGGCGCAGGCGGTCGAGCCCGACGAGATGCTGAAGGACGCCGCGCTCGAGCAGCGCGCCCGCCGCCTCTCGGCGGATCTGCGCTGCATGGTCTGCCAGAACCAGTCGATCGACGATTCCGACGCCCCGCTCGCCCGCGACCTGCGCATCCTGGTGCGCGAGCGCCTGACGGCCGGCGACAGCGATGAGCAGGTCCGCGCCTATCTCGTAGCGCGCTACGGCGACTTCATTCTCCTGAAGCCGCCGCTGCGCGCGACGACCGTGCTGCTCTGGGCCGCGCCCTTCGCGGTGCTGGCGCTGGGCGCGATGTTCATCGTCCTTCGCCGCCGCCGGCCCGACCCCGCTTCCCCGCTGACCGAGGAGGAGCGGGCCGCCATCGCGGCGCTCGCCGGCGGGGAAGATCGCATTACGAAAGTTTAATCCCCCGGCAAGTGGCCCGTAAGGTAGCGTTCTCCATATTGCGGATCACAAAGGGACGCCCGTCCCCGATGATTTGCCTGGAGACGTTCGATGAACGCGACTGAAAACAAGAACCGGCCCGTCAAGCGTCGCCTCGAGGCGCTCGCCACGGTCGGGGCGCTCGCCCTGTCGCTCGGCGCCGCCGCGACGCTGCTCGCCCCCTCCACCACGATTTCGCCCGCGCTCGCCCAGGCGACGCAGGTGCAGACGCTGCCCGGCAGCTTCGCCGACGTCGTCGACCGCGTGAAGTCCTCGGTCGTCAGCGTCAAGGTCCTGCAGGAGGCCGATCCGCGCCAGACCATGATGCAGGACGACGACGATGACGAGGATGGCCCCTCGGCGCGTCCCTACAACCGCCCGTCGCCGCGCTTCGGCAATCCCGAGTTCCGCCGCGGCTTTCCGGGCGACCGCGACAATCCGCGCTTCGACCCGCGCAACCCGCGCGCCAATCCGCAGTATCGCGGCCAGGCCCAGGGCTCCGGCTTCTTCATCTCGGCCGACGGCTACCTCGTGACCAACCATCACGTCGTGCGCGGCGCCGGCAAGATCCAGATCACCACCGAGAACGGCCAGACCTACGACGCCAAGCTGATCGGCTCCGATCCGCGCACCGACCTCGCGCTGCTGAAGGTCGACGGCAAGACCGACTTCCCCTTCGCGACGCTCTCGGCGACCCCGCCGCGCGTCGGCGACTGGGTGATCGCGGTCGGCAACCCGTTCGGCCTCGGCGGCACGGTCACGGCCGGCATCGTCTCGGCCCGCAGCCGCGAGATCGGCGCCGGCCCCTATGACTTCATCCAGATCGACGCGCCGGTGAACCGCGGCAATTCGGGCGGCCCGACCTTCAACGTGCTCGGCCAGGTGATCGGCGTGAACACCGCCATCTACTCGCCCTCGGGCGGCAGCGTCGGCATCGCCTTCGCGATCCCCGCCGAGACCGTCAAGCAGGTGATCGACAGCCTTCGCACCGACGGCACGGTGACGCGCGGCTGGATCGGCGTGCAGATCCAGCCGGTGACGCCGGAGCTCGCCGAGGTGCTGAAGCTGCCGAAGCCGGAAGGCGCCATCGTCGCCGACACCGACGGCGACGGCCCGGCCAAGCGCGCCGGCATCGTCAGCGGCGACGTGATCGTCGCGGTCGGCGGCGAGCCGGTGAAGAATGCGAGCGATCTCGCCCGCCGCATCGGCCGCCTGCAGCCCGGCTCCACCACCAAGCTGACGGTGGTCTCGGACGGCAAGACGCGCGACGTGGAGATCACGCTCGGCCGCCTCGGCGGGCCGAAGAGCGCCAGCCCGCGCGGCGACAACCCGCAGATCTCGCCGGCCGACGCCCCGCGCATCGGCTTGACGCTCGCGCCTGCGGCCGGCCGCCTCGGCCCCGACACGCCCGGCGTGGTGATCACCGAGATCGACCCGAACGGCCCGGCCGCCGATCGCGGCCTGAAGGTCAACGACGTCATCGTCGAGATCGAGCGGCAGACCGTCTCGACCCCGGCGGAGGTTCGCCAGATCCTCGCCAAGGCGCGCGCCGAGGGCAAGAAGTCGGTGCTGCTGCGCCTGCTCGACCAGCAGCGCTCGCGCCTCGTCGCGATCCCGATCGCGGCCGGCTGAGCAGCTTCGGCCGGCCTGCCGGCCCGCAATATTGGACCGCGGCGGTAGCCCACGCCCCCACGAGCCGCCGCGTCCGATAGCCGGGAGACGGGCCCACCCCCGTTCTCCCGGCGCTTTTTTGTGTATCGCGTTTACCGATAAGGTCGCGCCATGAAGATTCTCATCGTCGAGGACGATTCCGAATCGGCCGCCTATCTCCAGAAGGGCCTCGCCGAGGCGGGCCATCTCGCCGAGCATGCGAGCGATGGCGAGGCCGGGCTTGACCTGGCGCTCTCGGGCGATTTCGACGTGCTGGTCGTCGACCGCATGCTGCCGAAGCGCGACGGCCTCTCGCTGATCCGGTCCTTGCGCGAGCGCGGCCACCGCGTGCCGGTGCTGGTGCTCTCCGCGCTCGGCCAGGTCGATGATCGGGTCGCGGGCCTGAGGGCAGGGGGCGACGACTATCTGCCGAAGCCCTACGCCTTCTCCGAGCTGCTCGCCCGCGTCGACGCGCTGTCGCGGCGCGGCGCGGCCGGCGCCGCCGATACCGTGCACCGCGTCGCCGATCTCGAGCTCGACCGGCTCTCCCATGTCGTCCGGCGCGGCGGCGAGACGATTCCGTTGCAGCCGCGCGAGTTCCGCCTCCTCGAATACATGATGCGCAACGCCGGCAAGGTCGTGACGCGCACCATGCTGCTGGAAAATGTCTGGGACTATCACTTCGACCCGCAGACCAACGTCATCGACGTGCATGTCTC
>JBDHTH010000192.1:0-5896 GCA_039808545.1 Phreatobacteraceae bacterium
CGAGCAACGAGGTTTCGTAGAAGCTCGCGACGATCGCCTGCGCGATCGGAACGAGCAGGAAACCCACCAGGAGCAGGATGACGGGAGCGACGAACAACCACCCGGCCAGGCTATGCCGGCCCGGCGATGAACTCGCCTCGTCCCTCGAACTGGATTGCATGACTGCGAACGCCAGAATCTATTGCGGTCGCGCGACGGACTTCTTCATGAAGTCGTCGAGCGCGTCGATCGCTTCGGCGCTGGTCATCTTGCCGAGCGCCACTTTCTGCATCGTCTCATTGATGAAGCTGGTGCTTTCCATCACCGACGATACAGGGTTGAGGCCAGCCTCCAGACCGTACCGGTACCAGCGGGCGATCACCTTCTCGCGGATCGTCCGGATCTCGGCCGCGAAGCGCTTGTTGATGGGGTTGTTGCGAAACGCCTCGGTTTCGTAAGCGCTGTTGATCGCCGGCAAGGCGAAAATGGCGCGGCTGTTGGCCCGCTCGGCCACCGCCTCGGCCTTCATCAGACAGTCGACGAGCGCCTTAGCGGCTGCGACCTCCGAGGCGGGGCCGGTTCCGACCATAAAATAAAACCCGCCGCCAAGGCTGGCATTCGCCGGCCCGTCCCGGCCGGGAAACGGGAAGACGCCGAGTTGATCAAGCAGCTCGGGCTTTTGCTGTTCGACGAGCTTGACCACCCCGCCCCATTCGGTCCCGGCCGCGATCTGGCCGTTCATCAAAGCGGTGCGGATCTCGACGAGACTCCAGTCGATGCTGGCCGGCGGCGACGTCGTCTTGAAGAACTCCATCATCGTCTGAAGGGCCGCGATCGCCTCAGTCTTCTTCGCCGCAAACGCGTATTCGCCGGTCTTCGGATCGACGACCGTGACGCCCTGCGCGTAGAGCGCGTCGAACAGCGACTGCTGCGCGCCGAAGAACTTGGCACCCCAGGGCACCGCGAAGCCGAACTGGTCGGGGCTGCCGTCGCCGTTCTTGTCCTTCGTCAGTTTCAGCGCGACCGTCTTGAGCTCCGCCCAATTGGTCGGCAGCACGTCGATCCCCGCCTCTTTGAACAGATCCTTGCGATACCAGACCGCGTGATGCAGCGCCCAATCGGGAACAGCCCAGAGCTTGCCCTCGGCGCTGACCGTGTGAAGGAACGCGGGAATGAAGTCGGCGCGGCCATGACGATCGACGACGTCGTCGACGGCCGCTAGCGCCTTGCGGGCATGCAGGAACCCCGTGATGCTCTCGACCGTGTTGATGATGTTGGGAACGCGCTTGTCACGCAGCGCGGTAACGAGCCGAGGGTACATCGCGTCGAGCCCTACGCTCTCGAGCTTTACCTCTACGCTCGGCTGCGTGGCTGCGCAGGCTGCGACCTGCGTACGCAAGATCTTCTCATGATCGGGCGTGCTCGACTGAAACCAGAACGACAGCTGGATCGGCGAAGCCTGCGCGGCAAGAGATGGGACGCTGGCGAGGAGCATGAGACCCGCCGCGACCGCTGATCTGACTGAGCGTTTCATTGAGCGCCTCCCCAGCACAATCTTGTTATAAAAACGTTTTTATCAGTGAATTTTGTATCCTGCAAGAACTAAGTCCTGACATCCGGCCCGGCGCCGTGTGCTACGATTATCCTTTAGCTGGCCGTCGGCGCCGGGCTGATCCCGAGGCGCTGCCTTCGCCAGGCAACACGAAGTCGGTCGTCACCGAGTGCGCACGGAAGCGAGCGACGGAATCGTATGGACGCGGCTGATGAGCGCATCGCTTCCCAGGGGCAGCAATGGGCCAAAGTACTCCGTTGAGCGGGACACTGATCAAGCAAAGGGCGAACGCGAACCTCTCCTCGCCCGTGAGCTCTGCCTCACGTTCCGGAGATCCGGTCCGAGGCCAGCTTGCGCAAGATTGCAGCCAGCACCTCGTCACTGTTGCGATCCATCATGGGGAGGTGGGAGTTCCCACTAATGCCGCTTGCCGGCAGGTTGAGAATGTCTGCCTCGCCGCCTGCGGCAATCCAGGCAGAAGCAGCCTTGTTCCACGCGCCGCGTAGGATTGACCATTGGCCGCCATCCTCCAGGAAGTCCCCTTCCACGATAAGCATGCTTGGCAACGCCGCGCCGCGATCAATGCGCGTCGGTACCCCATGCGGCTCGATGGCCACCACGGCCGTGACGTTGTCGCGGCAAAGCTCGGCGACCCTGACGACATGGCCTCCGCCCTGGCTATGGCCGATCAGGATGACCCTCTCCAGGCGCCGGACCGTTTCGGCGAGAGCGGCCAGCTGGGCGTCGGTATTGGAAGTCCAGCGCGGCACGGCTCTGGCCGCGAGCGCCCTGAGATGATCGACGGGAAACTGCTGACCGGAAAACGGGCGGCGAGCGTCGAAATCCTGCGCCTGGCCGAAGCGAAACAGGGTCCACATCTCCTCTTCGCTTCGTGCGATGGGCTCTCCATCCCAGACGTTATCCAGGGCGCAAAAGCCGGCACGGCCACGCTCGACATTGTCGATAACATGCAGGGCAAAGCCGGCCTCGAGCAGGCGGTTCAGCCAACCGGGACGACCGTCGGGCGTGGTTTCCCAGCAACTTCCGGTCAGACCGCCACCATGGACGAGCAGGATCGGTGGCAGGCCGTTGCGGACAGCCGGCTCGAAATACTGAACATAGGCGGCCTCGATGACATAGGTGCCGTTCGGGTCCGAGCTGGTGATGAAACCGGGCGATAGCATAAGCTCGCGAACCGGCTCGCCCGCGACCGTGACGGTTCGGCCGCCGACCGTGTAGCTGCCCATCGCTGCCAGGCTGAGGACCATCCGGAACCCTGATCAGTCGGAGGCTCAGGCAGTACGCGCCCGAAGCATTTGCGAGGCGAGAGCGGCCCCCTCGACCATGCTGCCGAGCTTCGCCCAGGCGATGTCGGGGTCGACCAGCGAGACGCCGGTGAAGGTGCCGAAGCCGCAATCTGTCCCGGCCACGACACGGTCGCGCCCGACGACCGAAGCGAACCGCTCCAGCCGCTGCGCCACCAGCTCGGGATGCTCAATGAAGTTGGAGGTCGAATCGACCACGCCGGGAATGACGTATTTCCAGTCCGGCAGCTTCGTCTCCAGGAACACGTTCCATTCATGGGCATGGCGCGGATTGGCCGCCTCGATCGACAGGCCAGCGGGCTTGGCCTTCAGCACCGAGGCGATGATTTGCCGAAGCGGCGTGTCCTTGTGGTGCGGCCCCTCATAGTTGCCCCAGCACAGATGCATCCGCATCCGCTCGGCCGGGATGTCGCGCACGGCATGGTTCAGCGCCTCGATATGCAGGTCGACATAGGAGGTGCCGGCCTTCGTGCCATGGATGGGGCGGTTGCCGGTCAAGTCCGGGCAGTCGAGCTGTAGGATGAAGCCGGCCTTGTGGATCGCGTCGTACTCAGTCTTCATCGCCTCCGCGAGCGCCCAGAGATAGTCCTCGTGGGTCGCGTAGTGATGGTTGTCCATGAAGCGGGCGATAACACCCGGCGATGCGGCGGACATGAACGCTCCCGCCGCGCCGGCAAGATCGACGGCGCGCTGGAGGATGCGGCAGTCGCGCGCGACCGCCGCCTCGCCGCGATAGGCGACCGGTCCCTCGCAAACCGGCGCGAGCACGCTCTCGAACTGCGGCAGCACGCGCTTGGCATATTCGGGAAAATCGACGACGTCCGGAAATGAGGTGAAGCGCGGCTTCATCGCGCTGCTGAAGCCGGAGAGCCGGTTCGCCACATAGGTCGCGTAGCTGACCTTGCCGGCCTCGCCGTCATTGACGATGTCTATGCCGGTCTCGACCTGCTTGGCGACGACGCGCTCCACCACGCGCTCGAGTACGGAGCTGAACAGCTCGTCGTCGAAGCGGCGGCCTTCGGCCTGCGCCATCAGCTCCGCGACAATCTCGGCGTGGCGCGGGAGGCTGCCGGTATGCGTGGTCAGGATGCCCTCTGCGGCCATGATCGTCCTCCGTCGCGGCTTTCAGCCGTCATGTCCCAGGATCGTCACGCTGTGGCAGGCCTGCATGCCGCCATTGGCGTGGATGAGCGAGAATTCCGGCGCCTCGACCTGAAGCCCCAGCGCCTCGCCGCGCAGTTGACGGATGCCCTCCATGAGGCTGTCCATCACGCAGGAGACGCCGGGCTGGCCGAAGGAGAGCCAGCCGCCATTGGTGTTGGTCGGCAGCTCGCCGCCGGGCCCGGTCGCACCGGAACGGACGAAGGCCCCCGCCTCCGGCAGGGTCGTGAAGCCGAGCTCGGCGAGGCACATGAGCTCGACATGGGCGAACTGGGAGGCGGTCTGCACCAGGTCGATGTCCTGCGGGCAGAGGCCTGCCATGGCATAGGCGAGCTCGCCGGCGACGCGGCAGCCGGTGGCCGTGATATTGGGCAGATCGCCGAGCGGCAGGCGGCTGGTCCGCAGCGCCATGCGGTCGGTCAGGTATTCATGGGTCTGGCACTCGCCGGCGCCGAGGATGAGGAGCGGCCGATCGACGAGCCTCCGCGCGGTCTCGATATCGGTGACGATCACCGCCCCGCCCGTTCCCGGCGGCCCCCAGGGCGCGCAATGCCAGAGCCGGAGCGGCGAGGAGATCATCGGCGAGGCCATGACCTCGTCGAGCGTCACCCTGCCCTTGTAGCCCTTGGCGGAAAACGGGTGATATACAGCCCAATCCTGGCACTGCACCGCGACGGCGGACATGTCCTCCTCGGTCATGCCGTATTCGTGCATCAGCCGCCGCGCGATCTGGGCATAGATCGTCGGAATGATCGGTTCATAGGGCTGCTCGAATTCGGGGTCGGCATCCATGCCGCCGATCGCGGCGCGCACATGCGGCATCGCCGCCGCCGCGTCCGAGCCGACGCAGAGCACAAAGCGGGCGACCCCACTTGTTACCGCCATCGCGGCATGCTTCAGCATGGAATTCATGCCGGCGGCATGGATGGTGATCTCCGAGGCGTAGCGCGGCGTGATCTTGGCGTAGGCCGCTAGGATATTGTTCCATTGCTGGCGCTGGTCGGACATCGGCGCCCGGCCGACCAGCAGCCCGTCGATGTCATCCTTTTGCAGCCCGGCATCGTCCAGCGCCGCCTTGATCGATTCCATGGCGAGGCGCAGCGCCGTCTTGACCTCGCCGCGACGGCAATAGCTGTCGCCGAAGCCGACGATCGCCGCCCGGCCGCGCAGGCTGTCCCCGCTCATCGCTCCCCTCCGGCGACGACCCGGAACTTCGGCAAGGTCAACGTCTCGTCGACCGGATCGAAGAAGACCTCGAGCCGGGAACCGATCTCGACCTGCTCCGGCCCGTCGGCGACGAACTCCGCGAACATGTGGAAGCCTTCGTCGAGCGCGGCAATCCCCATCAGGCGGGGCCGTGCCTCGCCCGCCTCGGGCCGCAGCGGCACATGTTGCAGCGACCACGAATAGACGCGGCCCCGCCCAGCCGAACACTTCCAGTCGAACTCGTCGGACAGGCAGTACGGGCAGAGAGCCCGCGCATGGAACACGGTCTCCCGGCAATGACGGCAGCGCTGGAACCGCAATTCACCCCGTCGACAACCGTCCCAATAGGGCTCGCTATCGATGCTCTTGCGCGGATGAATCACTGGAAGAGACATCGCCGCGCCTCAGGAGGCCTTGCGGAAGTCCGCGAGGAAGGCTTCGCGCAACTTGTGCTTTTGGATCTTGCCGCTGCCGGTCAGCGGCCATTCCTCGATCAGCCGGACATAACGAGGCACGCGGAAGTTCGCCATCCGCTGTGCGCAGAAGCTGACGATCTCCTCGCTGGTGACGGTCTCGCCCTCGCGTGGCTCGACGATCGCCATGACCACCTCGGAGAGCCGGTCATCCGGCGCGCCGATGACCGCTGCCTGCACCACCTTGGGATGGCCGAGCA
>JBDHTH010000193.1:0-5893 GCA_039808545.1 Phreatobacteraceae bacterium
GTCGTCTCCGTGCCGGCCGCCCAGGAGGTCGTCGCCTTCCGCATGGCGACCGACAAGCCGCCCTTCGACGATCCGAAAATCCGCCAGGCGATCATCAAGGCGATCCCCTACGATGCGATCATCGCGCAGACCGTCTACGGCTACGGCACGCGCATCAAGACGCCGATCGGGCGCGACGGATACGGCTACAAGGACTTCCCGCTCTATGAGACGGACCTGAAGGCCGCCAAGGAGCTGATCGCGGGCTCGAAATATGCCGGCAACGTGCCGTCCTTCACGCTCGTGATCCCGACGCGCTATCCGCAGCGCGTCGCCGCCGCGGTGCTGATCCAAACCGCACTCGCCGAGCTCGGCATCAACATGGAGATCCGCCAGCTTCCCTATACGGCCTATTGGGACCGCTGCCAGAAGGACAAGTACCCGGTGAACGTCCACACCATGCAGCCGTTCTTCAATGACGCGCTGTACTGGTCCTACTGGATGTTCCACAGCAAGTCGCAGACCAACTGCACGGCGCTGAAGAACGACACGCTCGACGAAGCCACGCTGCGATCCTTCTCGGTGCCGACCGACGACAAGGCGGCCTATGACGGCCTGCTGAAGACGGTCGTCGACGACGTGCTCGTCGGCCAGGCGCTCGTGGCGCCGCTCTACCAGGACCATTGGAACCTGATCGCGAGCCGCAAGCTCACGGGCTTCGTCTACTGGCCCTGGCTGTCGGTCGAATACGCGCGCCTGCGCCCCGCCAACTGAGACGCCTAGCGGGACGGCGCCGCCTGCGCCGTCCCGGCCCCTTCAAAACGCCCAAGGAAAAACCATGTCCGACACCTGCGATATCGTCATCCGGCGCGCCCGCCTGCGCGACAAGCCCGAAGGCCTTCACGAGATCGCCATTGAGGGCGGCAAGATCACCGCGATCGCCGAAAAGGTCGCGGCGACGGGGCGCACGGAGGTCGACGCGGAAGGCAATCTCGTCACCGAATCCTACGTCTCGGCCCAGACCCATCTCGACAAGTGCTACACGCTCGAGATGGTCGACCAGAAGGCGCTGCGCCAATACGAGGAGGCGCCGACCGGCAACATCATGCAGGCGATCGACCTCGCGGCGCGGGTGAAGTCGAAATACTCGGAGCAATGGATCGCCGACAACGCGCGCCGGGCCGTGGCGCTCGCGGCCTATTACGGCAACACGCATATTCGCGGCTTCACGGATGTCGACCCGCGCGCCGGGCTCGAGGGCGTGAAGGGGCTGATCAAGCTGCGCGAGGAGTTCAAGGGCATCGTCGACATCCAGGTCTGCGCCTTCGCGCAAGACGGCATCCTGCGCGATCCCGGCTCGCACGAACTGCTCGACGAGGCGATGGCGATCGGCGCCGACGTGATCGCGGGCAATCCATGGCTCGAATACACCAATGCCGACATGGAGGAGCATACCCGCATCATCTTCGACATCGCCGAGAAATACGGGCGGCCGATCTCGATGCCGGCCGACGTCTCGGACGATCCCGACGCCCGTTCGCTGGAGGCGACCGCGATCGAGGCGCTGAAGCGCGGCTGGAAGGGCACGATCGTCGCCCATCAGGCGCGCGCGATGGGGCTTTATCCGAAGAGCCGCCTGGAGAAGATCGTCGCCCTGATGAAGAAGGCCGGCATCATCCTCGACAGCGTGCCGCACCCCTCCAAGCTGCACGCGCCGATCAAGGAGTTGCTGGCGCAGGGGATCACGGTCTGCCTCGGGCAGGACGACATCGCGGACGCCTATTACCCGTTCGGCCGCAACAACCTGCCGGAGGTGGCGTTCGTGGCCGCGCATCTCCTGTGGATGCGGTCGATCCGCGAGATGGACACGCTCTACGACATGATCACCGTCAACGCCGCCAAGGCGATCGAGGTGAAGGATTTCGGCCTGAAGGTGGGCGGAGCGGCACATCTGGTCGTGCTGCCCGTGCCGAGCGTCTGGGAGGCGATCCGCGACCATGACGCGCCGGCCGCCGTGATCAGCCATGGCAAGCTCGTCGACCAGGCGAAGATGAAGGCGCTGGGCAAGATCCGCCCGGCCTGAGCGGGCTCACAGCATAAGCCGCGCGCGACGCAGCGTCGGCGCGGCTTGGAGGAGACAGCTAAGTCACCGATCAGGCGATTGCCGCCTGATCGGATCTTCTTCAGGCGCGCTGCGCGAGCCATTCCTTCCATTTGACGGTCGGCCGGTCGAGCCATTCGTCCGCGTAGTACTCCGCCAGCGGCCCCAGCGCGTCGAAGGTGCGCCGCAGATCCTTCACGGCGTCGCCGCCTTCCTGCGGGCCAGGCTTCGCCATGTCGATGCGGATGTCGAGCAACGGGCGGGCAAAGCGCGCCGAGGCGACGAGCAGCCCCGCCGACATCTGCCCGACAATCTCGCCGCCGGCCTCGTAGCCCGCCTCGATGGCGCGCACCAGCCGCTCGGCGAAAGGCTGGCCGGCATTCTTCTCGAAGCCCGCATGGATCGCCTCGACGACGCCGCGGTCCTTCAGCCCGTTGCCCATCGCGACGAAGCCGTCGCCGGTCTTGTGGCCCGTATAGGCGGCACCATGGATCGGGCTGTGCACCGCGACGCGGCCGTCGGCCGTCACGATGCCGACCTGGCGGTAGTCGAAATGGGGGTCGTAGCTCTTGAGCGCCGCCATGATCTGGTCGGGCGAGAGCCCGTTCTTCGCAAGATCGAGCCCGATATGGCCGAGCCGCCAGTTGGAGTGGCACTGCGACGAGATCGCGGCGACGCCCGGCAGGATATGCGGGCAGCGCGACGCGACGCCGAGCGGGCTGGTCGCGAGGCAGATGCCGAGATCGAGCGTCTCGGGGCAGCGGGCAACGATCGTGAAGGTCATTCCTGTGTCTCCAGGGAGGCGGTGGCGTCGGATTCGGCGGCGCCTGCGTCGAGGCGCCCCGGCTCGGGCGACATCGACCGGCGCTCGTAGATCTCGACCAGCGGTGCGTAGGCCTTGAGCAGGCGGGCGAGGTCGTCGATCGCGTTGCCGCCCTCGGCCGGCGTGGCGCGGGCGAGATCGACGCGCAGGTCGATCTGCACGACATCGCTCGGCGCGCGGACCAGCAGGGCGCTCGAGACGGCGCCGGCATTGGCGGCGGCGCCGGCCTGGAGCGCCGCGAGAAGGCGCGCCGGCATGGGCATCGCGGCGCCGGCCGCATAAGCGGTAATCATCGCCTGGAGCGGCGCCGCGTCGATGAGGCCATTGCCGAGGGCGACGACGTCCTCCACGACCAGATGGCCGGCCCAGGCGCCGTTCATGGCGCCGGTATGGGCCTCGATGGCACCTTCATCTGCGACGATCGCGATCTGCCGGAAATCGATCCAGCGGTCGTGACGACGCAGCGCCGCCATCACCTCCTCGGCGGCGAGGCCGCGATGCAGGAGGTCGACCGCGAGCGGGCCGAGCTTCAGGTTGGAGAAGCCCTGGCTCGTCACCACGGCCTTGCCGACCGACAGGAGCGGGCAGCGCGCGCCGATCGCGATCGAGCTCGCGGCGATCGCGATGCCGAGGCGGCCGCTTTCCGGCTCGCGCGACAGGACGCTGATCGTCCACCCGCCATCCGGGCCAGGCCATGCGGATTCCTCGGCCGCGCTGCTCATGCGGCGCTCCCCGGCGTATCGTCTTCCCGATGCGCGAGGCCGTCGCGCTCCATCGCGACGAAGGCGGCGACGATTTCGCGCGCCACCCTCTGTATGGCCTGCTCGAGATGGCGCTGGGCAGCCTCGCTCGACAGCGCCGGAACCTCGATCGTCACGCTGCGTCCGCCGGACGAGGGCGCGGGCCCGAGAATTTCGGCGGCGCGTTCCGGATGGGCCTCGACATAGGCATCGAGGAACATCCGCCGCTCGTCCGGCTCCAGCCGGGCGAGCTCGACGATGCGCAGGACGTGCTGGGCGGGAATCGCGAGGTCGTAGGCCGGGCTGGTGATCTGCGTCACGAAGGACCGCGTGTTGCCGAGCGCCTCGGCGATCGCCTGGCGGCTGCCCGAGCCGCGCCGTTTCAGGAAGGTTTGCAGCAGCAGCTTGTAGCGACGGACCGGCATCAGGTCGTCGAACAGCTCGAAGTCGCGCGCGCCGGGATCGCGGACGCGACGCGAGGAGGAGGTGGTGCTGGCGGACGCCTTGCTCATGCTCGCTTATAGACCGATTTAGGGCCTTCCGCGCAACTCAAAAAGTTTAGCTCGTGCCATTCGAGTTGCTAAACAAGCAGGCAGAATTTCCTGTGCGATCGCAGCATAAATTGACGTTGCGATCCAGTCCACGCCGCATGATCTCGCGGCTTATGTTCATATTTTCAGTATTTTAAGAAGTGCGCTAGCCGCAGGGTGCGGCGCAAAAAACTTCATTGAAAAAACAGGCTTCCAGAATTTTGTTTATCAGCTAAATTTTTCTGCGACCCGCGGAGACGGTCGGGGCGCCCGGCTGTTCGGGCGAAGAGGAGGTTGGGATGACGCAGACCAGACGTGACATTCTTGGTGCCGCCGCCTTAGCCGCCCTGGCGGTCGCAGCCGGCCCGCGGCGCGCTCTCGCGGCCGATCCGCTGGTGATCGGCGTGTTCGGGCCGATGACCGGCGAGCGCTCGGCGCTCGGCCTGCGCTTTCGCGAGGCGGTCGAGATGTTCATCGACGACAAGAACGCGGCCGGCGGCATCGCGGGCCGGCCGTTGAAGGCGCTGATCGAGGACAGCCGCGGCCTGCCGCGGGAAGCCGCCAACATCGCGCAGAAATTCGCCGAGAACCCCGAGGTGCTCGTCGTCATCGGCGGCCAGACCTCGACCGAGTCGATGGCCGCCGGCCCGATCCTCGCGGAGGCCAAGATCGCGCAGATCGCCCCGACCGCCGGCCATCCGGACTATGTGAAGATCAGCCCCTACCAGTTCCGCACCACGCCGACCCATCCCTCGATGACCGAGCCGCATGTGAAGATGCTCGTCGAGCGGATGGGCATGAAGAAGATCGCCATCGTCTACTTCAAGGACGATTGGGGGCTGATCACCAACCAGATGGTCTCGGCGCGCCTGAAGGAGATGGGCGTCCCGGTCGTCCTGTCGGAGGCGATGATCCCGGAAACGCGCGACTTCCGTCCGCTCGTCACCAAGATCAAGGCGTCGGGTGCCGACGGCGTCTTCCTCGCCAGCCATTATGCGGAATCGGCGCTGTTCATGCAGCAGCTCCGCCAGGCCGACCAGACGATCAAGGTCGCGGCGACCGATACGCTGAACGACCCGAAATTCATCGAGCTCGCCGGCCCGGCGGCTGAGGGCGTCGTCATGCCGACCCCGTTCCAGCCCGAGGCGCCGGAAGCGAAGGCCTTCGCGGCGGCCTATGAGAAGCGCTTCAACAAGATCCCGAATTACTACTCGGCCTTCACCTACGACGCGATGATCATCGCGACGAAGGCGATGGAGGCGCTCGCCGCCAAGAGCCAGCCGATCACCCGCCAGGCGCTGCGCGACCAGATCGCCAACGCCCCGCCGCTCGACGGCGTCAGCGGCAAGCTGAAATACGAGGGCACGGGCGATCTCGGCGTACGCGAGATCAACTACATCGTCGTGAAGAACGGCAAATACGCGCCGTTCTGAGCCCTCTCGGCGCGCTTCTTGAGCGCGCCGCGCGCGTCCCCAGCGCGCCAACTCCGGACGGGCCACCGGTCGGCCCGTCGCCTTTCCGACGACGGACGCCCTTCGCGCAACGCCCGGGATCGAGGGAGACCCTTCATGGTCGAAATGCTCAGCCAGATCGTCAATGGTCTGGTGCTCGGCAATGTCTACGCTCTCGTGGCGATCGGCTTTTCGCTGATCTTCGGCGTCACCAACCTCATCAATTTCGCGCAAGGCTCGCTGCTGATGCTCGGCGCGCTGATCGCCTA